>JBKJNE010000195.1:0-8837 GCA_046596015.1 Alphaproteobacteria bacterium | reverse complement strand
CTCGACGCCGCGCATCCCGACGATCGCGCCCGCGTCACCAGCGCCTGGAACCGGGCCGTGCGCGAGGGCGGGGAGCTGAACGTCGAGTACCGCGTGCTGCGCCCCGATGGCGAGGTGCGCTGGATCTGCGAGCGCACCGCCGCCCACCGCGACGGCCACGCCGTGACCGGCTTCGTCGGCACCGTGGAGGATATCACCGCCCAGAAGGTGGCCGGCGAAGACCGCCGCCGACTCGAGGCGCAGATGCAGCACGCGCAGAAGCTGGAAAGCCTCGGCGTCCTCGCCGGCGGCATCGCCCACGACTTCAACAACCTGCTGGTCGGCATTCTCGGCAATGTCAGCGTGGCGCGTGAAGACGTGGAAGCGGGCACGCCGCACGAGGAACTGCTGGCCGACATCGAGACCGCCGCACGGCGCGCTGCGGATCTCACCACCCAGCTGCTGGCCTACGCCGGCAAGGGCCGCTTCAATGTGCAGCCGCTGGATGTCTCGGCTGCGGTGCGCGAGACCTCGACGCTGCTCCAGTCCGCGATCTCCAAGCGCGCCACGCTCTCGCTGCAGCTGGACGACGACCTGGCCATGATCTCGGCCGACGCCACCCAGGTGCGACAGGTGATCATGAACCTGCTCACCAACGCGTCCGATGCACTCAACGAGCAGGTCGGCGAGATCGCCTTGCGCACCGGGTCGATGTACGCGGATGCGGCGTACCTGGCGCATTGCCCCGCTGCCGATGGCGTGCAGCCCGGCCAGTTCATCTACGTCGAGGTCGCCGACACCGGCGTCGGCATGAATCACGAAACGCTCGCCCGCATCTTCGACCCGTTCTTCACCACCAAGTTCACCGGACGTGGCCTCGGCCTCGCCGCCACGCTCGGCATCGTGCGCGGGCATCGCGGGGCATTGCACGTGGATAGCGCACTGGGCATGGGCACCGTCTTCCGGGTGCTGTTCCCGGTGGCCGAATTGCGCGCGCCGTCGAGCCGGACGCCGCGCTCGTTGGTCAGCATTCCGCGGACCGGCACCATCCTGGTCGTGGATGACGAGGAGACCGTGCGGAACGTGGCGAGACGGATGCTCGAGCGCAGCGGCTACCACGTCATGACAGCCAGCGACGGCGACGAGGGACTGCGAATCTACGCCGAACATGAAGCCACCGTGATCGCGATCGTGCTCGACGTGACCATGCCGCGCATGAGCGGCACCGAGGTCCTGGCCGACCTGCGTCGCCGCGGCAAGTCGGTGCCGGTGGTCCTCGCCAGCGGCTACACGTCGGAGTCGCTGCACACTCCGGCGCCCGGCACCGCGCCCCAGGTGTTCGTCCAGAAGCCGTTCGTCACCAGCGCGCTGCTGACCGGCATCGACGCCGCACTGGCTCGACTGATCGGCGAGCGGGTATAGCCGACGGCAGCGCCGACGCTCCCCACCAGCCGCGTGGATGACTAACGTTGCCGCCGAGGTGCTGCCGAGCGCGGCGCCGAGTTGTCCTCCCGTGTCCTGGAGCCGTTCGTCGTGTCTGGCTGCTTCCGTCGCCTGTTCAGTCTCGTCCTCTTCGCGCTGATCGCCGTCGCCGCGTTCGTCACGCGCGACCAGTGGCTGCCGCGGGCTCGGCAGCTGGTCGGCATGTCGGGTGGGAGTTCGACGGCCGTCGATTCCAGTGCCGTCGCCGCCGACACCGGCTGGATGTCGCTTTCGTTCGCCGCCGGTGAGCGGGGCCGACAGGCCGTCGCCCGCTTGCGCAGCGGCAAGGGGCCGGCGCTGGTGCGGCTGAATGCCAGCGAGTTCGCCAGCGCGGCACTCGATTCGCTGTTCAGCCAACTGCCGGCCAGCACCGACAGCCTGCAGGTGCGCACCAGCGGCAACGAGTTCCAGGTGCGCGCCCGCGTGCGACTGGCCGACCTCGGCGGCCGCGGCGCACTCGGCCCGCTGGCGGCCATGCTCGGTGACCGCGAACGGCTGCTGCTGGGCGGCACGCTGGAGCCCACCACCACACCTGGCCTGGCGCAATTCCGGCTCACCCGAGTGCGCGTCGGTGACTTCTCGGTGCCCGGCGCCGTCGTCCCGAAGCTGGTGCAGTCGATCAAGCGGCAGGCTGGTGCCACCGCTGCAGGAGTCGACGCCAGCGCCATGCCCGTTCGCCTTCCGGCAGGCGTCGGCGACATCCGCGCCGCGCAGGGCCAGATCACGATCTACCGCGCCGCGCCGTGAACCGTCGCATCCTCGTCATCGACGACGAAGCCCCGATCCGCTCCGCCCTCGGCCAGCTCCTGGAATACGAGGGCTACGAGGTGCGCGCCGTGTCCAACGGGCCCGACGGCCTTGCCGAGTACGATCGATTCCGTCCGCACCTCGTCTTCAGCGACGTCAAGATGGCCGGCATGGATGGCCTGGATGTGCTGCGGGCGCTGCGCGGCAGGGACGCGCGCGCGCTGGTGGTCATGATCAGCGGGCACGCCACCCTCGCCACCGCCGTCGAGGCCACGCAGGCCGGCGCCTACGACGTGATGGAGAAGCCGCTCGACACCGATCGTATCCTCGTCCTGCTGCGCAACGCGCTCCGTCATCTCGACCTCGAGGAGGAGAACGCGACGCTGCTGGAGCAACTCGATTTGCGGCGCGAGATCGTAGGACAGAGCCACGCCATCGTCTCGCTGATGGAGCGGATCGACAAGGTCGCCGGCACACCGGCGCGCGTGCTGATCACCGGCGAGAACGGCACCGGCAAGGAGCTCGTGGCGCGGGCCGTGCATCGCGGGTCGCCGCGCGCCAAGAAGCCGTTCGTGGAAGTGAACTGCGCCGCCATTCCGGGAGAGCTGATCGAGAGTGAGCTGTTCGGTCACATGCGCGGCTCGTTCACCGGCGCGACCGCGGCCCGGCCCGGCGTGTTCGTCGAGGCCGACGGTGGCACCCTGTTCCTCGACGAGATCGGCGACATGCCGCCCGAGGCCCAGACCCGGCTGCTGCGCGTGCTGCAGGAGGGCGAGTACACCACGGTCGGCGGCCGCACGGCGATCTCGACCGACGTGCGCATCATCGCCGCCACCAACCGCGACCTGCGCCAACAGATCCACCAGGGCCTGTTCCGCGAGGATCTGTTCTACCGCCTCAACGTGGTGCCGCTGCGTCTGCCGCCGCTGCGCGACCGGCTCGACGATATCCCGGACCTGGTGCGCCACTTCCTCAACCAGGCGGGGCTTGAAGGCCTGCAGCAGAAGTCGCTGGACAGCTTCGCCCTCGATCGTCTGAAGCGCCACAACTGGCCGGGCAACGTCCGCGAGCTGGAGAACGTGGTGAAGCGCGTCGTCGCGCTGTATTCGGAAGAGGTGATCGGCGTCGAGGTGATCGCGGCCGAGCTGGCCGAGACCGAGCGCCGCATCGCACCGGCCGCCGGCGTCGAGGCCGACAACCTGGCCGGCGCGGTGGAAAACCATCTGGAGCGCTACTTCGCCGCCCATGGCGACGGGCTTCCGCCCAAGGGCCTCTACGACCGGATCATCAAGGAAGTCGAGCGGCCGCTGCTCAACATCGTGCTGGCGTCGACGAGGGGCAACCAGATCCGCGCGGCCGAGTTGCTGGGCCTCAACCGCAACACCCTGCGCAAGAAGATCCGCGAGCTGGACATCCCGGTGAACCGGGGCCTGAAGTAGGCGCTGGCCGCCCGCCAAATCGGGTGATGCAATTTTGCAACATTATGTTACCCTGCGCCCGCGCCCGCTCCGGGCGCGGTGGTTGATTCGGGATCTGAAGCCGTACTGAATGTCGAGCCTCGGCGGCACGTCTGATAGACCCAAGCGGGCGCTCTTCCCCGGCTGGATCAAGCAACTTACGCACAATCGCTGGGTTCCCGCCGCGCTGGCGGTGGTGGCCGCCGTTTGGGGCGTGGTCACCTATGTGCTGCTGAGCCGCGGCCTGGTGGCCATGGATTCGAGCGGCGCCATCGCGCTGATCTTCGGCAATCTGGGTGTCGTTACCATTCTGGCGGTGCTGATCACCCGGCGGATCGTGAGGCTTTGGGTCGCCCGGCGTACCGGCCTTGCCGGATCGCGGCTGCATGTGCGGCTGGTGACGCTGCTCAGCCTCGTCGCCATCATCCCGACCATCATCGTCGCCATGTTCTCGGCGCTCTATTTCAATCTCGGCCTGCAGAACTGGTTCTCCGACCAGGTCCGCGGCGCGGTGCACAACTCCGTGCGCATCGCCGAGGACTACATGGAGGAGCACAAGAAGAGCATCTCCCGCGACCTGATCGAGATGGCCTCGGTGCTCAACAGCCGTGCCGACGAGTTCCGTTTCGAGCCGCAGAAGTTCGACGAGGAGATGCAGAACCAGGCGCGTAGCCGGTCGTTCAGCGAGGCGATCATCCTGTCGCGCACCGGCACGATCTATTCCAAGTATAACGGCCTGTTCGGCGATACGCTGGCGCGCACTTCGGCGCTGCCGCGCCGCGCCATGGCCCAGGCCGAGGCGGGCGGCGTCGCCGCCATGACCAACTCCAACGACGACTATGTGGGCGCGCTGATCAAGCTCAGCGGTAACTGGGACCGCTATCTCTATGTGGGCCGCAACGTCGAGCAGCGGGTGGTAGAGCAGCTCGACCGGACGCGCCACCACGCCACCGAGTACGAGCGGCTGGAACAGCGACGAGGATCGTTGCAGACCAACATCAACGTCACCTTCGTGGTGCTGGCGCTGCTGATGATGATGGTGGCCGTTTTCGTCGGCATCTGGTTCGCCAGCCGGCTGATCGCGCCGATCACCGACCTGGTGCGCGCCTCCGAGCGCATTCGCGAGGGCGACCTGTCAATCCGCGTGCCCGAAGGCGAGGGCGACGACGAGATCACCGTGCTGTCGCGCACCTTCAACCGCATGACCGACCAGTTGCAGAGCCAGCGCGACGAGCTGATCGACGCCAACATCCAGCTCGACCAGCGCCGCCGCTTCACCGAGGCGGTGCTGGAAGGCGTGCTGGTCGGCGTCATCGGCCTCAACGCCCGCGGCGAGGTGGACCTGTCGAACCGGGCCGCGCTCGCCATGCTGGCGGAAACCGAGGCATCACTGAAGGGCAGCGGGCTGGTCGCCGCCGTGCCTGAACTGGTCGACCTGCTGACCGAGGCCGAGGAAAACCCCGATGAGTTCGTGCAGCAGCAGATCAACATCGTCCGCGCCGGCCAGCCGAAGAATCTGCTGGTGCGCATCTCGTCCGAGCGGGTCGAGGGCGAGATCACCGGCTTCGTCGTCACCTTCGACGACATCACCGAGCTTGTCGCCGCCCAGCGGACCGCCGCCTGGGCCGACGTGGCGCGGCGCATCGCCCACGAGATCAAGAACCCGCTGACGCCGATCCAGCTCTCGGCCGAGCGGCTGAAGCGCAAGTACCGCAAGGAAATCATCACCGATCCGGACGTGTTCAGCCACTGCACCGACACCATCATCCGCCAGGTCGGCGATATCCGCCGCATGGTGGACGAGTTCTCCGGCTTCGCGCGCATGCCGGCGCCCACCTTCCGACCGGAGAACGTCACCGAGATCGCCCGGCAGACCCTGCTGTTCCTCGAGGTGTCGTCGCCCGACATTCGCTTCGATTTCCACGCCGGCGAGCAGGCGGTGATGCTGAGTTGCGACGGCCGCCAGGTGGCGCAGGCGCTGACCAACATCATCAAGAACGCGTCGGAATCCATTCACGGCCGTAAGTGCCCCGAGGGCGGAAACCTGCCGCCCGGCCGCATCGACCTGACCGTGACCGCCGATGCGGCGTCTGTCGTCATCTGCGTCGAGGACAACGGCCTGGGCCTGCCCAGGGAACACCGCGACCGGCTGACCGAACCCTATGTAACCACACGCGAGAAAGGCACCGGATTGGGACTGGCGATCGTCAAGAAGATCATGAGCGACCATGGCGGAGAGCTGCTGCTGGAGGACCGTCCGCTGGGCGGCGTGCGCGTGCGGCTGGTGTTCTCGCGTGAATTCGTGGGCGAACTGGCGCCCGAATCCAGAACCGCGACGGTGGCCTGAGCCATGTCCCGCGACATCCTGATCGTCGACGATGAAGCCGATATCCGCGACCTGGTCGCGGGCCTGCTGGAGGACGAGGGCTACGAGACCCGCAGCGCCGGCGACAGCGACAGTGCGCTGGCCCAGATCGAGCAGCGCCGCCCCAACCTGGTGATCCTCGACATCTGGCTGCAGGGCAGCCGGCTCGACGGGCTGGAGTTGCTGGACTTCATCCGGCGCGACCATCCCGACGTGCCGGTGATCATCATCAGCGGCCACGGCAACGTGGAAACCGCCGTATCCGCGATCAAGCGCGGCGCATCGAACTTCATCGAAAAGCCCTTCAAGACAGACCACTTGCTGCATCTTGTTCAGGCTGCGACCGAGGCCGCCAGGCTGCGCCGCGAGAACGAGGAGTTGCGCGCCCGCTACCTGCCGACCGACGAGTTGGTCGGCATCTCGCCGGCCGTCAACAGCGTGCGCCAGATCGTCGAGCGCGTGGCGCCGGCCAACAGCCGTGTGCTGATCGCCGGCCCGACCGGCTCGGGCAAGGAAGTGATCGCCCGGCAGATCCACAAGCTGTCGGCGCGCGCCAATGGACCGTTCGTCGTCGTCAACGCCGCCAACATCGCGCCCGAGCGCATGGAGGTCGAGTTGTTCGGCATCGAGCGCAAGCAGGTCGGGCAGGTGCAGAGCCGCAAGATCGGCCTGTTCGAGCAGGCCCATGGCGGCACGCTGTTCCTCGACGAGGTCGGCGACATGCCGATGGAAACTCAGAACAAGATCCTGCGCGTCCTGGTCGAGCAGATGTTCGAGCGGGTCGATGGCAGCCGCAAGGTGCAGGTCGACGTGCGGGTGATGAGTTCGACCACCAAGGACCTGCGCCAGCTGATCGAGACCGGCCGCTTTCGCGAGGACCTCTATCACCGGCTGAACGTGGTGCCGATCATCGTCCCGCCGCTGAGCGCACGGCGCGACGATATTCCGCTGTTGATCGATTACTTCATGGAGCGGCTGACCACGTCGGGCGGCATGGCGCGGCGCGAGGTCAACGCCGACGTGATCGCCGCGCTCCAGGCCTATGAATGGCCGGGCAATGTGCGCCAGCTCCGCAACGTCGTCGAGCGCATGCTGATCATGGCGGCCGAGGACGTGCTGGAGCAGATCGGCGCCGACATGCTGCCGTCGGAGATCAACGACTCCGGCTCGGCGCTGCTGCGCGCCGGCCAGGGCGAGGCGATCATGTCGGTACCGCTGCGCGAGGCCCGCGAGGCGTTCGAAAAGGAATACCTGCAGGCGCAGATCACCCGTTTCGGCGGCAACATCTCGCGCACCGCCAGCTTCGTCGGCATGGAGCGCTCGGCCCTGCACCGCAAGCTGAAGTCCCTGGGGCTGCAGACCGGCGAGCGACGGGCCGGCGAAGAGGACGCATGAACATCATCGTCTGCGGGGCGGGGCAGGTGGGCGCCTCGATCGCGCGCCATCTGGCCGACGAGCACCACGACGTGACTCTGATCGACACCTCCGCCGAACTGATCAACCGGCTGACCAACACCCTGGACGTGCAGGGCGTCGTCGGCCATGCGTCGCATCCGGACGTGCTCGAATCGGCGGGCGCCGCCCAGGCCGACATGCTGATCGCGGCGACCCATTCGGACGAAGTCAACATGGTCGCCTGCCAGGTGGCGCACACGCTGTTCAGCGTGCCGACCAAGGTCGCGCGGCTGCGCACCCAGTGCTACCTGAACCGGGACTGGCAGACGCTGTTCGGCCCGGAGCGCCTGCCCATCGACCTGGTCATATCGCCCGAGCTGGAGGTGGCCCGCGCCATCCGCCGCCGCGTCGACACGCCCGGCGCGTTCGAGGTGGTGCCGTTCGCCGAGGACCGGGTCTACCTGATGGGCATCGCCATCGGCCATGACTGCCCGGTGATCGACACGCCGCTGCGGCAGCTCACCGAGCTGTTCCCGGACCTGAACGTGCGGGTCGTCGGCATCAGGCGCGGCGAGACCACCATCGTCCCCAACACCGAGGAGCAGCTGGTGCCCGGCGACAGGGCCTATGTGGTCACCGAGAAGGCCATGCGGAACCGGGTGCTGGCCGCCTATGGCCATGAGGAACCCGAGGCGCGCCGGATCATCATCGTCGGCGGCGGTCATGTGGGCCTCCATCTCGCGAAGGAGCTGGAGGCGAGCGAAGCCGACTTCAACCTGCGCATCATCGAGATATCCGAGGCGCGCGCCCAGTTCGTCGCCGACCAGCTCGAGCGGACCGTGGTGCTCAACGGCGACGCCCTCGACCAGGAAATCCTGCGCGAGGCCCATGTGCACATGACCGACACGGTGATCGCCGTCGCCAATGACGATGAGACCAACATCCTGTCGTCGTTGCTGGCCAAGCGGGAAGGGGCCAAGCAGGCGATCACCCTGGTCAACAACCCGGTTTACGGCCCGCTGCTGCCGTCGCTGGGGATCGACGTGTACATCGACCCGCGTGCGACCACGGTCTCGACCATCCTGCGCCACGTGCGCCGCGGCCGCATCCGCGGTCTGCACTCGCTGAGCAACGCGGGGGCCGAGCTGATCGAGGCGGAGGCGCTGGAGACGCTCGAGATCCTGGATACGCCGCTGCGCGAGGCCAAGATACCGCCCGGCGTGCGCTTCGGCGCCATCGTGCGCGGCGATCAGGTGATCATCCCGCGCGGCGACACGGTGATCCGGACCAGCGACCGGGTGATCGTCTTCGCCCTGGTGCAGCAGATCAAGAAGGTGGAACAGATGTTTTCGGTGCAGCTGGGCTATTTCTAGACCGCTTTCAGGCAAGGCGGAATCGCCTTGCCGCCCGAA
>JBKJNE010000176.1:0-8125 GCA_046596015.1 Alphaproteobacteria bacterium | reverse complement strand
TGTCTGGCCGCGTGCGGTGATCGGCACGCACAGCGCCGCAGCGTCGCGGTCGACCAGATGGGTGCACTGGACGCTGCGGTCGGGGTGGTTGATCTGGGGCTTGCCCTTGCGGATCGACCAACAATCGGCCGGCGGGAAGTTATCCGTCGACAGGCTCCCGATACCGTCGCCCCACGCGGCGACGCGGCGTAGCTGGTCGCGCGAGTGATTGTAGACGAACAGCCCGACCGGTACCCCGGCCAGAAGGCGGGCGCCGTGATGCTGAATAATGCGGTAGGTTTCGTCACGGTCGACCGCAGAATGCAGTTCGTCGGCCATGTCGGATAGCGCCGCGATCTGCAGGCTGCGCCGCTCTGCCTCGGCCTCGGCGTTGCGGGCAATCTCCATGGTCCTGCGCATCGCGCGCGTTTGGTTAGCGGCGAGGGCCAGAATAGCCAGGGTAAGGATTGCGATGGCCGGCGCGATGAACGTCAGAGAAAAAGCGAGCCGCCTGTTGAGGCTGTCGCTCTCCCGGTCGACGACGACGGCAAGCGCCGATACCTGCTGCCGGATCGCGTCCATCTGCATCTTGCCTTCGAACCCGGCCATGTAGTCTCGCGCCGCTTCGAAGCCTCGGTCCCGCCTGAGCGCGATGGTCCGGGCGAGGGAGCTTTGCCGCGCAATGACGAGCTGGCGCAGCTTCGCCGCTTCGAAGTCCTGGCCCAGACGCGCTGGTACCAGCGCGAGCAGGTGATCGAGCAACTGGTTGACGTGTGAGAAGCTGTCCTTATAGGGATATAGGAAGATCGTGCTGCCGGTGACCGCGAAGCCGCGCACCGCCGTCTCGCCATCAATCATGCTTATCACGAACGCCTGCGCCGTGTGGTCAATCTCGGCGTTGGTCTGCAGGCGCTTTCCGATATTGGCGAGGTATAGGCCGCCGCCCAGCAGCAGCGCCACCAGAACGCAGATCACGCCAACCTGCGCGTAACGCCACCGATGTCCCAGGATGAAGCTCCGCTCCATCAGCCCCAATGCCCGTCCAAGCGAACCATCGCGCGTTCAACTCTCTGTATGAGGGCATGTCGGCCGTTGGCGTGCCAGTACGACCCCTTACCACAGCGCGGCGGCTGATCGCAACGGCCGCACACTTCTCGTAATCCTGCCCCAACTCTAGGAGAGCCGTTTATTCTCGGTTGTGCGGAATGCACGCTGGCTCCATCCCCTGTGTAGAACCGCACGGTGCCGACACAAATATCTACCGTAGATGAGGGCGCGCCTCGCTCGCGGTTACCTATCGCATGGTTTAGGCAGAATGTTTACGTGGCACCTTTATTGTGCGGATATGGTTGCTCTCGGTTCCCTTACACGTCGCACTTGAATAGGAGGCCGACATGTGCGGCAGGATGACGCGCTACTACACCTGGGAAGAGGTCCACGCCTACTACAGCATGTTCTCGGCCGTGCCGACGAACCTGGAGCCGGCCTACAACGTGGCTCCGACGCAGGACGTGCTGATGGTCACCGCCGGGCCGGAGGGGAACGCAGGGCAGATGGCGCGCTGGGGGCTGGTCCCGCCGCGGGCGGCCGCGCCGCTGAAGATGGCGACCTTCAACACCCGCACCGACACCATCGAGACGAGCAAGCTGTGTGTGAGGCGCTGATGGACTGCATGCATCTCAGCTCCAGTATCGACGCGACCTGGTTCCCCGACAGCCCGCCGGTATTTGACTGCCGGTGCGACGAGTGCGGGACGCAGGTGGAACCGCCGAGCCGCTGGGTGGAGATGGCCAGGAAGCTGATCTTGGCGTCGATAGTCGGGCACCCCGAGCAATTCGTGTACGAAGATGGCGATGGACGCCGGTTTTACCTCCGTGATCTACCAGCGCGCCCGAGGCCGGCATGAGATTGCTGGTCTGCGGCGGCCGCGACAACACCGACGGCGAGCTGCTGTTCGAGCGGCTGGACCAACTCCACGCCGTCATGCCGGTGACCGTGCTGATCGAGGGCGGCGCACACGGTGCGGATGAACTGGCTGCTCAGTGGGCCGAGGCGCGCGGCGTCCAGCGGCTTCGGTTCCCCGCCGCCTGGAAGAAGTTCGGCAGGAGCGCGGGGCCGCGCCGGAACCATCAGATGCTGGTCGAGGGCATGCCCGACCTGGTCGTCGCCTTCCCGGCGGCAAGGGCACGGCCAACATGCTGGCGCAGGCCGAGGCGGTGGGCGTGAACGTCATCGAGATGCGGAAGTTGGAGGGCTAGGCGGTGGCGGCCGGAGCGGGGGATGGTGAACCCGACAGAGGATTGATGATGGTAGCCATGCCCGCACAGCACGGTGCTGGACGGGAGGCCGCACTCCACATCAGTCAACATCAGATCAAACTGACGCCGGCAAGGTCTGGCGGCAGGACAGCGCCGGTCATCGGGCATTGCGTTTACTGCGGATCGACGCAGTACGATCCGAAGCAACCTGAACGCAAGCTCGGTGACGAACACATGGGGGCCAACACCGACCGCTTTGGAACGTTCAGCCGCGACATCGAACGCACCGGCTCCCAGCTCGACGCAGCCAGGGCGAAGATCGCCGCGGGTTTTGAATACGCCCCTTCGGCCCGCATCGGTCTGGCCAGCGAAGGCAGCTTTGGGCCGATTGTGTTGAAAAAGTCGGAGCACCACGCCCATGGGCCAAATTTTATAACAATATTGCTGGTTGGCCCGCATGGAAGCATATTGAATACGCTACATCGACGCTGCGGGTTCGAATATTACCGCAGATACCAACCGACCGACTTTTTCAACACAATCGGCCACATCCGTTCATTCCATTTCTGGCGCTCGCACGCGAACTCTTGGTTCTGATCGACCGCGACACTGGCCTCGAACTGATCGGGCATGACGCCAGTCCCGCCACCAACTACGGCCATGCCATCGTTTGTAACCTGGAGGATACTTTCGCATTCGCGAAGCGCTCGCGGCTTCCCGATCACGGGCTGATCGTAATGGGTTGCGATGGCGAGCAGCCGGCACCAGAGCGCGTGCTGATCAAGGATATTGTCGATCACGCCACACTCGACAGCGCGGTTCGGCAGGCGATCGACGTTTGCGGTTCAGCCTTCGTCGAAGCCGACATGCGCGCGCATCGCAATCCGACCCGAATGGCCGCGATAGAGCGGGCGGCGCGGGACTTAGTGCGACGCTATTTGAGCAAGTGTCCCGGCTGCGCCTGGCCCGGTTTTGACGTCACAGAGCGTGTCGCCGGACTTCCCTGCGCCTGGTGTGGAGAGCCCACGCACGTCATTCAGACCGAGGTCCTGTCTTGCACGCAATGCGGCCATCGACTGGAACAGCCGGCCACCACGGAGACAACGGCTGACCCAGGTCGTTGCGAGAGCTGCAACCCCTGGCAACAAGTCGGAGCCTTTTCACGGATCAGGCGATGAGGCGCCCGAGGAATTTCCATGGCAGCGCATTTTCGGCCAGAAACGGGACGATTGTCGTGCCCGCCGCTGCGAATTCTGCATCGACACGCCATTCAGTCCGCTCTAACGCGACCGTTCCGTCGTTGAGCTGAAGACCATAGAAGCGTGGGCCATTTTCAGAGGCAAATGCCTCGAACCTGTCGAGGGCACCTTCCTCGTCAAAGACAGTCGCGTAGCTTTCCAGCGCAACCGGCGCATTGAATATGCCCGCGCATCCGCAGGCAGCTTCCTTGTCGCCCACAGCGTGCGGCGCAGAGTCGGTTCCCAGAAAAAACTTCGGATTGCCGGAGGTCGCTGCCTTGCGGAGCTCCAGACGATGGACATCACGCTTGGCCACAGGCAGGCAATAGAGATGGGGCCTGATCCCGCCCTCGAACATAGCGTTGCGGTTGATCATCAGATGATGGGGCGTGATCGTCGCGGCGAGTAGGGGACCCGCGGCTTCGACGAACTGGACCGCCTCGCGCGTGGTGATGTGTTCGAAAACGATCTTGAGTCCTGGAAAATCCGAGATGATCTTCGTCAGAATGCGATCGATGAACACGGCCTCGCGGTCGAATACATCGACGTGATGATCGGTGACTTCTCCGTGAAGGAGTAAAGTCATGCCGATCCGCTCCATGGCGGCCAGGACGCCGTAAATTTTTCGGATGTCGGTCACCCCATGCGCGGAGTTGGTCGTCGCATGCGCCGGATAGAGCTTGCAGGCGGTGAACACGCCGTCATGAAATCCCCGCTCTATCTCGCTCGCCTCGATGCCGTCGGTGAGGTAGGCGGTCATCAGCGGCGTGAAGACCCGCCCCGACGGCAGCGCGCCGATGATCCGGTCGCGATAGGCGATCGCTGCGGTCACCGTGGTCACCGGAGGCGCGAGATTTGGCATCACGATGGCGCGGGCGAATTGGCGCGCGGTGTGATCAGCCACCGACGCCAGCATGGCGCCATCGCGAAGATGGACATGCCAGTCATCCGGCTGGCGGATCATCAAGCGCCTTGGCGACTGACTATTGGTTTCTTGCCGGCGAGGCGCTTGATCAGATGTCAGCAAAGCAGGTGTCTTCCCCACGGGCGCCAGGATGGGTGACGGCCCCTTTTCCGGCCGGCCCAACTGAATTGGCGTAGCGCCAGATCGCGCCAGATTGTGCAGTATGTGGTCGCGGTCGCCAGAGCGCTTGACGCGCGGCAAGAACGTCCGGCTCGACCCGCAGAGTGAGCGTGCCGGCTACGGCGTCAATTTCGATCAGGTCGCCATTCTCGATGAGAGCGATCGGACCGCCGACCGCCGCTTCCGGTCCAACGTGGCCGACGCAAAGGCCGCGCGTCGCCCCGGAAAACCGACCGTCCGTTATCAGCGCCACCTTCTCGCCCATGCCTTGGCCATAGATCGCCGAAGTGGTCGAGAGCATCTCGCGCATCCCCGGCCCGCCGCGCGGACCTTCATAGCGGATGACCAGGACCTCGCCGTCTTCATAGTGACGCTTCATGACCGCCGCGAAGGCGTCTTCCTCCCGGTCGAATATCCGCGCGGGTCCTGTAAAGGTCAGCCTCTTCAGGCCGGCGATTTTTACGATCGCGCCCTCTGGGGCCAGATTTCCCGAGAGGCCGACGAGGCCGCCCGAAGGAGAGATCGGATCGCTCGTCGGGCGCACGACGGTCTGCCCACTGGGTAGACGAATGGACTCCAGGTTTTCAGCGAGCGTGCGGCCCGTCACCGTGAGGCAGTCTCCGTGTAGGAAGCCGCCGTCGAGAAGCGCCTTGAGAACGACGGGGACGCCGCCGACATCGTGAACGTCCTTGGCAAGATATCGGCCGCCCGGCTTCAGGTCGGCGATGAGGGGCGTTCGCCGAAAGACGGCCGCCACGTCGAAGATATCGAAATCGATACCGGCCTCGTTCGCCATCGCGGGCAGGTGAAGCGCGGCATTGGTCGACCCGCCGGTTGCGGCGACGACGGCCGCTGCGTTCTCAAGCGCCGTACGTGTGACGATGTCGCGCGGCCTGATACCCCGCGCCAGGAGATCCATGACGGCCACGCCTGCCTCATAGGCGAACCGATCGCGCGAATCGTAGGGCGCAGGCGTGCTTGCAGACCCTGGCAGCGCAAGGCCAATGGCTTCCGATACATAGGCCATGCTGTTGGCGGTATATTGGCCCCCGCAAGAGCCCGCCGAAGGGCAGGCCACGGTTTCGAGTTCCGCCAGGTCTGCGTCGCTCACGTCGCCCACGGCGTGTGCGCCGACCGCCTCGAAGACATCAAGCACAGTGACGTCGGAGCCTCGGAACCGGCCGGGCAAGATGGAGCCGCCGTAGAGGAAGACAGATGGAACGTTCAGCCGGAGCATCGCCATCATCAATCCGGGCAGTGTCTTGTCGCAACCGGCGAGACCAACCAAAGCGTCGTAGCAGTGCCCACGCACCGTGAGCTCGACGGAATCGGCGATGACTTCGCGACTGACAAGCGAAGCCTTCATGCCCGCATGGCCCATGGCGATGCCATCGGTGACGCTGATGGTCGTAAACTCGCGCGGCGTGCCGCCCGCCGCGGAGACGCCTTTCTTGGTGGCCTTAGCCTGCCGCCCGAGCGAGATGTTGCAGGGGGCAGCCTCGTTCCAGGTAGTGACCACGCCAACAAAGGGTTGGGCGATCTCGCGCGCTGACAAGCCCATGGCGTAGAGAAATGAGCGGTGGGGCGCCCGTTCAGGGCCGACGGTGGTATGCCGACTCGGCATGCGCGACTTGTCCGGCAATGCTGGCGGCCTGTTGTCAGGGGGCATCGGGCTCACTTCTGTTGTACCGGTTCTGAGCGGTCAGGTGCGCGATTGGCGCGCGCATTGAGGAAGGCCTCGAGATCTTTGACGGCGATCCGCCAGCTTCGCGCGAACTGGATCGCGCGAATGTCCCCGTCCCGGATCAAATTGCGCACGGCGGCTTCACTGACCTTCAGCAGGTCAGCCGTTTCCCGGGTCGTTAAGAGCGGCTTGCTCAGCATGGGAAGACCTCGATCAGACACCGGCGGCCGAACGCACGCTGACCAGATTTACGAGCCATAGGCACGTTTCACTAAGCCAAGCACTATCGACGCCGTTCGAGGATCGTTGAGCTATGTTTATGGCTTTTAGAGATGGTTTGTCAAATGTCGCAAGATCGCCCTTCTGCCTCCAAGGCGGATCATAGGACAGGAGCGCGGAGTGCTGGTGAGCCGACCTGGCGACGGACGCGACGTCGGGACCTGTTAGCTGGCGCCGCGCCATCTCGGCCGATGCGCGACCGCCGCCCCAGAGCCTCACGCGCCCGATGAAGGGGCGGATGCCGCGCCGGGAAAAGCGGTCGAATCTATGGGTTCGCCTCGACCTGGATCATGACTTCGTTCCGCCGCATGAACCATAGCGTCCAAGGTGGATTGTACTGGGCGAGCGCCACAGGGCCGCTTGCGCGCAAATGATGGGCCGTGGCTGCGGAGAGGAGTTCCTTGTTCTTCGCATCAACGTCGCTCTCAGTCGTTCGACTGGTTTGACTTCGTCTTGGTCTTCACGACTGCTGAGGGCTGCGGGGGCGAGATTGGTGCGGGTGCAACGGATGATTCTCCGGCTCTCGACTGAGCCGCAGGGGGCGAGCCTTTCTGGCCGGAATGGACCGTCGCAGCAACACCTTGGGGCGTGCTTGTCTCATGCCCGGGCTCGTCAGGCTGTTGCGCGGAAGCTTGACTGGCTACTAAGACGAGAGAAACCAATGCGATTGTCAGGTTGCGCATGTCGGTCACCTTTTCGAGGTTCTGGAACCATGAGAGGTTGTTCTTAACGTCACGTCTGTTTCAGTGTGGAAGCGGCTTTGGAATGCATCGACTATGGTTGACGTGGATGATGGAGCTTTCGGCTGACGCTCCGATTCAATCCCCGCCAAAGTCACCTTAGTCAACCAGGCGGAACCAAATGCTTAGAATTCATAATGTTGACGCCCCCCGAGGGGCTCACAGAGGGCGCTGAGGGTTGAAAGTGACCTTGCCCTCGTCCAGCGCCTCCCTTGACGTGCTGACTATGCAGCCAAGCTGATTTTGCTGCCAAGCCATTTCTTCTCGAACGCCATCGGACTGGTATATCGCCCTGATCGCCGCAGAGCGACTGACTGAGGCTGCCCGCACCGAGGTGGAGACGCTGCTGGGCGGCTCCGCCGCCAGCACCATGGCCGAGGCCTCGACGTGGGCCGACGAAATCAAGGGCCAGAGACGCGATACCCGGCCGTGGCACTACATCGACCGGATGAACGCAATTTTGCCAAATCCGATTGGCCGCAGCCAATTCAGTCCGGGCCAGAGCGGAAGTTACAACCACCTCCCGTCGCGCCTCGGGATCCAGCCGTCCTTGTTGGGTGGTGGCGCACGCCGGTGCCGCTCCGGGGCTGATCTGACCTGCTCGGGCGTAGGCCCGGCATACTCCTGGCGCAGCGCCTGCCAGTCATCGTCCGACATCATGTCGACGCCGGCCCAGTCGGCGGCGGCACGGGCGCCGTCTGAGCCCCGACCGCCCGGCGGCTACAAGTCCTCGAACGGGTTGGGCTTGCGCCGGCCGTTGCGCGCGAACGGGTTGTCCGCCCGGTGCGGCGGGATCGCCGAGACACGGCTGCGCGACGCCGGCGTCATGCCGAACTCGAGGCTGAACCGGTGAACCTGCTCGA
>JBKJNE010000115.1:0-4166 GCA_046596015.1 Alphaproteobacteria bacterium | reverse complement strand
AGCAGATCGCGAAGGAAAAGTCGCGGCTGGTGAAAGCAGGGGAAATCAGAAAGTTTGTCGATCCCGCATCCATTGCTTTCGATGAGCAGCCATTTGATACCCCGCAAACTTGGCGATGGGTTCGTGTCGGAGACATTGTAACAAAGCTCACGGACGGAACACATCATTCGCCACCAAATGGCTCGACTGGCGATTTCAAGTACATCACCGCAAAGAATATCAAAAATGAAGGCGTAGTGCTTGATGATGTAACCTACGTCGCCCGAAGTGTTCACGAGGAAATTTTCGCTAGATGCAATCCGTCGAAGGGCGATATTCTGTATATTAAGGACGGAGCAACAACAGGCATCGTCACGGTTAACGATCTTGATGAGCCATTCTGCATGCTCTCAAGTGTGGCGTTGCTGAAGCTGCCATCGTGCATATTCAACAGGCTAGTTGTTGAATTTCTCAGATCGCCGTTCTTCTACGATCAGATGCGTGGCTTCATGAAAGGCGCTGCGATTCCGCGCGTCACACTAAAGCGGATGGCACCGGCACTCTTCCCCCTCCCACCACTCACCGAGCAGCATCGCATCGTCGCCAAGGTCGATGAACTTATGGCCCTATGCGACCGGTTGGAAGCGGCGCGGGCAGAGCGGGAAGCGACGCGCGACCGGCTGACCGCGTCAAGCCTCGCCCGCCTCAACGCGCCCGATCCGGAGGCCTTTCAGGCCGATGCCCGCTTCGCGCTCAACGCGCTGCCCGCCATCACCACGCGCTCCGACCAGATCAAGGCCCTACGCCAGACCATCCTCAATCTCGCCGTGCGCGGGAAGCTGGTGCCGCAGGATGTGAACGACGAACCGCCGTCAGAATTATTGATGCTGATCGCAAAGGAGAGAGCTCGACTGGTGAAGGCGGGTGCCATTCCTGCCAAGAAGGAACCTGTTCGCGACCCAACCCGCTTGACCGATGCGCTTCCGGCATCGTGGTCGCCGATCGCGCTCGGTGAAGTCTGCAATCTGGTGACAAGCGGATCGCGCGGCTGGGCTGAGTTCTATTCCACTTCAGGCCCCGGCTTCATCCGGGCGCAAAATATCCGGTTCGGAGAATTGCGGCTCGACGATCTGGCCTTCGTCAATCCGCCATCGAACTCCGAAGGTAACCGAACTCAACTTGCCAAAGGTGATTTGCTGGTCGTCATCACAGGCGCGGGCGTGACGAATCCAGCTCTTCTGGATCACGATCCCGGTGAGGCATATGTCAGCCAGCATGTGGGCCTTGTTCGGCCAAGTGACCAGCAGCTTTCCGCTTGGCTCCTTCTTTGCCTCATGGCGGATGCGGGCGGGCGGGCGGAACTTGTTGAACGCGCTTATGGAGCAGGGAGGCCGGGCTTGAACCTCGACAACATTCGCTCGCTTTCCGTTCCCCTTCCACCCCTCGCCGAACAACGCCGCGTCGTCGCCAAGGTTGATGCGCTATTGGCGTTGTGCGACCGGCTGGAGGCCAGCCTCACCAGCGCCGCCGCTACCCGCCGACGTCTGCTCGACGCGCTGCTCTCCGAGGCGCTGGCGCCGGCCGACGACCGCGAACTAGAGGCGGCGGAATGAGTTCCCAATACGAGTGACAGGAGCGGGCCTCTATGCCGATTTCAGTGTCCAGCATCCTCGACGTTCTCGGCGCTCATGATATCCGGCCGTTGGAGGATGAGCGCGAGGACATCGAGTTTCCGGGGATCGGCCAGATCGAAGAAGGAGAGACGGTCTATTCAACTTCGATCACCGAGGTTTTCGGAGCGGACGGCGACGAGGCGCTACATCGGCCTGACATCCTCGATACCGATGATCCACGCCTGCGCGAATGTTGGGAGGAGATCGGGCGGATCATCGATGATCCCTCCGAGGCCATCCGCAGGCCGGCCGCCGGCCGCGTGCTTGGCACGGAGGGTAAGCCGCCAGAACCCCATTGCGCGTGGTATTGCCCGATCCATTTCTTCGGGCACGGGTGGGGAATCTACATCCGCGAGGCGTGCATTCTGTCACACGCAATCGATATCGCGGCGCTGGTTCACTGGCGATCCGTTCGCGCGCCACGGTGGGAGATTGCACGGCAACTGCTTCGCAGCGCGTTTTACGTGTTCTTCCTGCACGAGCAGTTCCACCACAAGGTGGAAAGCCTCGGACTGCGCCTCCTGATCGCAACGAGCCGTGATCGGTATCGACCCTACAAGGCAAACGTCTATCGCCGGACCTACCTGACTCGCGATTGCCTCGAAGAAAGCCTTGCCAACGCCGAGAGCTTCCGACGCCTCAGTGAACCGCGCTACGTCAAGCGCGTCGATCCGGCAATCCGCGCCGGTCTGCGCCACTACCTCAAGACTTCCATCCCCATGCAACCGCCAGGCTATTCCGATGGCGTTCGTTATCTTGCCGAAGCGCCCTATAGAAACGGCCTTTTCAACCTGCAATCGCAGGTTCTCGACGGCGTGTTCCCAGCGACTACAACGGCAGGGCACTGGTCGGTCGCCCCGAACATGATTACCGCTCTGGCCGATATCACCGACGACATCTATGTCGTTCTTCCGCAAGGCGCGCGGCCGATCTTTCGGCCCACCTCGATCGATCCTGGTGCAACCGTTTCAAGCCGGGCGCTGGAAGGCGCCTTGACGCGGCATCATGGCTACCGGCCTGTTCCGGGCGGCAAAGGCTCACATGTGAAGCTGTCGAAGCCTGGCGCGCCGACCATAGTTATTCCTGGAAACCGGCCCGTGCTTTCACCCGGCGTCGTGAAGCACGCGCTTGAAGCGATCGGGGGCTACCCGATATCGCGACTTCCGGACCTTCTAAACGGCAGGCTACTCGTTGACGGCAGGTGATGATCGAGCACGCCGGATGCCCACCTTCGCCCGCACCATTGGTATCGACTATTCGGGCGCAGAGACCCCTACTGCCAGCTTGAAGGGTTTGCGCGTCTATCTGGCTGAGGGCGATTCGGCGCCGGTCGAAATCCCGCCGCCATCCAGCCCGCGCAAATACTGGACCCGAAAGGGCATTGCCGAATGGCTGGTGGAGCGGCTCGCCGAAGACATGCCGACGCTGGTGGGCATCGATCACGGCTTCTCGTTCCCGCTGCGCTATTTCGAGGTGCATGGCCTCTTGCCCGATTGGCCGCGCTTCCTCGACGATTTCCAGCACCACTGGCCGACCGATCAGGATCACACTTATGTCGATTTCGTGCGGGACGGCTCGGTCGGCAACGGCGCTGCGCGGACGGGCAACAGCCGGTGGCGGCGGCTCACCGAAGAACGGGCGGGCGGCGCGAAGTCTGTGTTTCACTTCGACGTGCAGGGCACGGTGGCGAAATCAACCCATGCCGGCATCCCGTGGCTGCGGTTCATCCGCCAGCATCTCGGCGCCCGCGTCCATTTCTGGCCGTTCGACGGCTGGGACATTCGGGCGGGCCGATCCGCGATTGCAGAGGTCTATCCGGCGCTGTGGTCGCGTGGCTTCGCCGACGAAGGGCGCACCAGCGACCAGCATGACGCATTCAGCATCGCCGCCTGGCTATCCATCGCCGACCGAGATGGGCGCCTTGCCGCTGTTTTCAATCCCGACCTGACCGCGGCCGAGCGCTCGGTGGCGCGGGTCGAAGGGTGGATCCTTGGCGTCGCCGGCTCCATCGGCACAGCGATCGCCAATCCCTTCGAAGGAGCGAACATGGCACGGCATTGAGGCTGCAGCGGCCTCGCCCTGAGCACCCATAATTTGCCCTCAGTCCACACCGCCCGACCGCTTGCACGTTCGAAACACGCAGAACTACGCTCCGAATTCCTCAGCTATCTCAACGACGTAGAAGAAGCGTACTAAACGCCGAAGTCATCAGCTTCGGAGAGAATGGGCCCGAGAGAGAGCCACATGGCCCTTGGGACGGCGACGCCGGTCAACAGGTCCGACTCGAAAGGCGCGCGGTTATTGGGCTTTCGAGGGGCCCGCCCAGGCGGGAGAGACTGTTGAGTCGGCGGTGAATGGCGGAGGGAGAGGAGCTGAAATCCAACGGTCTCTGCGTAGCAGAGCGTGGGACTGCGGGCGAGTGCGGGCCGGCCGGCTGGCAACGTCTTCCCGTTCACGTCGTGATGCCTCGAGAAGCTGTCGGACTGGTTCGTCAGCCACAGGATGCGGCTGGCC
>JBKJNE010000071.1:0-3597 GCA_046596015.1 Alphaproteobacteria bacterium | reverse complement strand
CGCGGAAAAAGTGTATGGCTGGAGTGCGGCCGAGACGCTGGGCCGGCCCGCACCAGAATTCTTTAATCCCAACTTGGGGTTACTGCGCGCGGCCATCGCGGCCCTGATGGACAAGGGCGAATGGACGGGGGAACTGGAGAAAACAACTCAGACGGGAAGAATCATCACGGCGGCATGCCGCTGGACGCTGATGCGCAACGAGAGCGGCGTCCCCGAATCCATCCTGTGCATTGAAACCGATATCACGGAGAGGAAGAAGCTGGAGGCGCAGTTCCTCCGCGCCCAGCGCATGGAGAGCGTGGGCACACTGGCCAGCGGCATCGCTCATGACATGAACAACATTCTGTCGCCCATCCTGATGTCTGTCGCAGTGCTGAAGGAAGGCACCGAGGATGAGGCAACCCGTGGCATGCTGAAAACCCTCGAATCCTGTTGCCAGCGTGGGGTAGACCTGGTGCGGCAATTACTCTCCTTTGCGCGGGGCGTGGAAGGTCAGCAGATTGCCGTCAACCTCACACACTTGATCAGAGAATTGCAAAGGATGCTGAAAGAGGTATTCCCGAAAGATGTGCAGTTCGAAATCTCCGCCGGCCGCGATCTTTGGACCACCGTTGGAGATCCTTCGCAGTTGCACCAGTTGTTTTTGAACCTGTGCGTCAATGCGCGCGATGCCATGCCGCGCGGCGGAAAACTGACGATCGACATGGCGAATATCGTGTTGGACGACTTCGCGGCCATGAACCCGGACGGCAAGACCGGGGCTCATGTGGTGATCAGTGTGACCGACACCGGCACGGGTATTCCGCCGACGGCGCTGGATAAGATTTTTGAGCCGTTTTTTACCACCAAAGAGCTGGGCAAGGGCACGGGCCTCGGGCTGTCTACCGTCATTGGCATCGTCAAGAACCATGGCGGCTTCGTCAATGTTTACAGTGAAGAAGACCAAGGCACAACATTCAAGGTGTATCTCCCCGCACAGACCTCCGAGACCCAATTGGAAGGGGTGTCGGTGACCCACGCGGGCATTCCCCGTGGCAATGGGGAATTGATCCTGCTGGTGGACGATGAAAAAGACATCAGGGAAGTCGCCGTGACAACACTGGTCTGGTTCGGCTACCGCGTCCTGGAGGCGGCCAACGGCGCCGAAGCCGTGGCTCTCTACGTGCAACATCAGAAAGAAATCGCGCTGGTGTTGACAGACGTCTCTATGCCGATCATGGATGGCGCCGCCCTGGTCACGGCGCTTAGATCCTTCAATCCAGAAGTCCGCATTCTGGTCTCAAGCGGGCTGTCCAGCAACGGCGAGGTGGCCAACGCGACGGGATCCGGCGTCGGCCATTTCATATCCAAACCCTACACCGCGGAAAAACTGCTCGGGATTATCCACAAGGAACTACACAGCTAGTGCTGTGCCGAGCAAATACCTTTACGTAGCCGGTCCTACCGCCGCTCGGGCCGCAACACTCGGCCGGCCAGCGTGCCCGTGAACTTGCCATCGCGCCGCACCAGTTCGCCGTTGACGATGATGTCGTTCATCCCTTCGGCGAGTTGGTGCGGCTTTTCATAGGTGGCCGCATCGTTGACCTTGGCCAGCTCGAAGATCAGCACATCCGCAAACGCGCCGGCGCGCAGCTGGCCGCGGTCCTTCAACCCGAACACCGTCGCGGGCAATGACGTCATCGAGCGCACGGCGGTCGCGATGTCTAGCGTGTTGCGCTCGCGGACATAGCGTTTCAGCTTGCGCGCGAAGGCGCCGTAGGCGCGCGGGTGGGGCACGCCGACGCCCATCGGCACCAGGTCGCCGTCGGTGCAGGTCATGGTCCATGGCTGGCGCATGATGCCTTCGATGTCGCCTTCAGACATGTTGAACGAGACCAGGCTGGCGTCGCCCTTCTCCAGCATCTTCAGCGCGAACTCTTCCGGCGCCATTCCGGCTTTGGCGGCGAGCGTGGACAGCCGCTGGCCCTCGAACGACGGGTCGGCGGCGTAGCGGCTGATCATCAACGTCTCGGCGCCGCCGCGGCGCGCGATGTTGGTCTTGACGTCGGCGCGGATCTCCTCGCGCAGCTCGCCGAGAATCCGCTTCATCATCGCGTCGCGGCCGCCGACCTGCGCCGAGCGCGGCATCAGCGCGCCGACGATGCCGGTGCCGCTGGCTTCGTAGGGATACTGATCGGCAAACACCTGCACGCCACGCGCGCGAGCCGCGGCGATGTTGGCGATCAGCGTCTTCGATAGTCCCCAGCTCGCCGGGCCGAGCGCCTTCATGTGCGAGACCACGCCGATCACTCCGCCCTGCTCGGCGATGTCGATCACTTCCTGGACCGCGGCGACGACGCCGATGGTGTAGTCCGATTCGTCGCGGATGTGGCTCGAATACACGCCGCCGTACGGAGCGGTTGCTTTAGCCATCGCGACCACTTCCGCGGTCTTCGAGTAACTGCCGGGAGCGTAGTAGAGCCCGCTCGACAGTCCGACGCCGCCGTCGAGCATGCCCTTGCGCGACAGCTCCACCATCCGCGCCAGCTCGCCGGCGTTCGGATCGCGGTCGCTCATCTCCATCACTTCGCGGCGGATCGACCCGTGTGGCACGAACTGTCCGACGTTGGTGCCGAGGCGTTGTTTCT
Source organism: Alphaproteobacteria bacterium (assembly GCA_046596015.1). Taxonomy (GTDB): domain Bacteria; phylum Pseudomonadota; class Alphaproteobacteria; order SMXS01; family SMXS01; genus RI-34. Next base: position 970 of record JBKJNE010000071.1, on the reverse strand, counting down.
GGTAGGCCGCGCGCTGGGCGGCCAGATCGACCGGGCCGCCGCCGTCCGGGTTGACGAACACCGTGGTGAGTCCCTGCGCCAGCAGCGGTTGGCCGTGCTTCAGTGCCTCGGTGGCAAGGCCGTCGCCGGCGTGGGAGTGCACGTCGATGAATCCCGGTGTCACATAGCGATCGGCCGCATCGATCACGGTCTTCGCCGTCGCGTTGCCAAGCGATCCCATCGCCCGAATGCGATCGCCGGTGATGCCGATGTCGGCGCGATACCAGGGATTGCCCGTGCCATCAAGCACGCGACCGTTGCGGATCAGGATGTCGAACTGTGGTGGTGTCTGAGCGGAGAGGGTCAGGGAGGCGAGGACGGCGATCGCTAGCGTGCGCATCCGCGCATTGTATTTCAGGACCATAGGACCTTAGGACCTCAGGACCTCAAAGCCTCAAAGCCTCAAAGCCTCAAAGCCTAAAGCGGCAGGACGTACCTGATGTATTCGCCGGCAAAGCCCTTGCGCTCATACAAGGCACGCGCGCGAGCATTGGTGACGAGCGCGCTCAGCGTCAGGCGATCCGACTTGCGCTCCCTCGCCCACGCGACCGACCGATCGAGCAGCGCCGTTCCGACGCCCTTGCCCTCGGCCGCCGTGGTCACCGCCAGCACCGACAAGTGCGCGTGCGCGCGTTCGTTAAAATAGTCCACGAGCGTGACCAGGAACGCACAACCCGCAGGCACGCCATCGAGCTCGGCGATGTACAGGGCCTCGTCGTTCTTGCGGGCCTCGAACCACTGCGCCAGCGCGCGCCGATCGCCCTCGACGAGCTCCGGCTTCTCGCGCCAATGTGGAACATCAAACGCCACCAACCGTTCCGCGAGATCGAGCACGAACACCCGATCGCCGGCCGTGGCGGCGATCGGGTGTTCGTGCTCGATCTCGCGGAACGGTTGGTGGCGTTTGATGTTCCACATTGGCGCGAGAAGC
>JBKJNE010000464.1:0-4656 GCA_046596015.1 Alphaproteobacteria bacterium | reverse complement strand
GGCAGCGCCCGCGCCGCCGCGGTCAGCGCGGTGCGGCGCTCGTCCATCAGCCGGCGCGTGCCCTGCCGGTGGCGGCGCTCCAGCCCGGCGATGCGCTCGAGCAGGTCCTCGCGCACCGGCACGGCCATCTCGGCGGCGGCGGTGGGCGTCGGCGCGCGGCGGTCCGAGGCATGGTCGATCAGCGTCGTGTCGGTTTCGTGGCCCACCGCCGAGATCAGCGGGATCTGGCTCGCCGCCGCGGCGCGCACCACGATCTCCTCGTTGAACGCCCACAAATCCTCGAGGCTGCCGCCGCCGCGCGCCACGATCAGCACGTCCGGGCGCGGCACCGGGCCGCCCGGCAACAGGGCATTGAAGCCGTTGATGGCGGCGGCCACCTGCCCGGCGGCGTCCGGCCCCTGCACCAGCACCGGCCACAGCAGCACGTGGCGCGGAAAACGGTCGGCGAGCCGGTGCAATATGTCCTGGATCACCGCGCCGGTCGGCGAGGTGACGACGCCGATCACCGCCGGCAGGTAGGGGATCGGCCGCTTGCGGTCGGCGTCGAACAGGCCCTCGGCGGCGAGCTTGCGGCGGCGTTCCTCCAGCAGCGCCATCAGCGCGCCGGCGCCGGCCGGCTCCATGCTCTCGATGACGAGCTGGTATTCGGAGCGCGGGCCATAGGTGGTGAGCTTGCCGGTCACCACCACCTCCAGCCCGTCCTCGGGCCGGAACGTCAGGCGGCTGGTGGTGCCCTTCCACATCACCGCCTTCACCTTGGCGGCCTCGTCCTTCAGGCACAAATAGAGGTGGCCCGAGCGGGCGGCCATGAACTCGGTGATCTCGCCGCGCACGCGCACATGGTCGAACCTTGTCTCCAGCGTCTTCCTGATGGCGTTGGAGAGTTCGCCGACCGAATATTCGGGGACGTTCGGGGCCGCGCCGGCCGTGGGACTTGTGCTCATGGAGGCCTATGCTACAAGAGCCGCTTCCCGGATGAAAGGAGAGCGGCATGAAGGTTCTCGTCGTCGGCTCGGGCGGCCGCGAGCATGCCCTCTGCTGGGCCATCGCCGCCTCGCCCCTGTGCTCCAGACTCTACTGCGCGCGGGGCAATGCCGGCATCGCGCGCGACGCCGAATGCGTGCCGGTCGCCGCCGACGACCTCGACGGCATCGTGACTTTTTGCACGGGGTACGGCATCGACTTCGTCGTCGTCGGGCCGGAGGCACCGCTGGTCGCGGGTCTCGTCGACCGGCTGGAGGCCGCCGGCATCAAGGCGTTCGGGCCGCGCGCCGACGCGGCGGTGCTCGAAGGCTCCAAGGGCTTCACCAAGGACCTCTGCGCCAGATACGGCATCCCGACCGCCGCCTTTGGTCGCTTCGCCGACACGGCTTCGGCCAGGGCGTTCGTCGCCGAAAAGGGCGCGCCGATCGTGGTAAAGGCCGACGGCCTCGCCGCCGGCAAGGGCGTGATCATGGCCGAAACCGAGGACCAGGCACTTGAGGCCATCGACGAGATCTTCGGCGGCAAGTTCGGCGCGGCCGGCGCCGAGGTGGTGGTCGAGGAATGGATGATCGGCGAGGAAGCCAGCTTCTTCGCGCTGGTCGACGGCGCGCACGCCCTGGCGCTCGCCACCGCCCAGGACCACAAGCGGGCCTTCGACGGCGACACCGGCCCCAACACCGGCGGCATGGGCGCCTACTCGCCTGCGCCGGTGATGACCCAGGCGCTGATCGCCGAGACCATGGACCGCATCATCCGCCCCACCGTCGCCGCCATGAACGCCGAAGGCCGTCCGTTCCGCGGCGTGCTGTTCGCCGGGCTGATGATCACCGACAAGGGCCCGCAGCTGATCGAATACAACGCCCGCTTCGGCGACCCGGAATGCCAGGTGCTGATGATGCGCCTGAAGTCCGACATCCTGCCCGCGCTGATCGCCTCGGCCGACGGCCAGCTCGCCAATTTCGACCTCCGCTGGCGCGACGAGCCGGCGCTCAGCGTGGTGATGGCCGCGAACGGCTATCCGGGCGACTACGAGAAGGGCACCGAAATCCGCGGCCTCGACAGCGTCGGCGGCGACGTCCAGGTGTTTCACGCCGGCACCGCCCTGAAGGACGGCAAGGTCGTCGCCAGCGGCGGCCGCGTCCTCGCCGTCACCGCCCTCGGCGCGACCGTTGCCCAAGCCCGGCAGCGCGCCTATGCCGCCGTCGACAAGATCGACTGGCCCGAAGGCTTCTGCCGCCGCGACATCGGCTGGCGGGCGGTTGGGAGGTAGCCAATCCAGGGACACAATACCTATTCCGCCGCGCTGCCGCCCGGCCGATGCCCATCCGGAATGGGTATTGTGCCCACGAGTAAGGCCCCACCGCTTTACACCTTGTCGATTTGCGCTAAAAAGACCGGCACACCTGCATCACGGGGACAGGCATGGCGATCGACCGCGCGACCGAATTTTCCGGCACCCAGGAGGTGCGCGAGCAGCACCGCTTCGACGTCGGCAAGCTGCAGGCGTTCATGGAGCAGAACGTCGCGGGCTTCTCCGGCCAGGTGAACGTGGCCCAGTTCAAGGGCGGCCAGTCCAATCCCACCTTCCTGCTGGACGCGGGCGGCAAGCGCTACGTCATGCGCCGCAAGCCGCCGGGAGAGCTGCTGAAGTCGGCCCATGCCGTCGACCGCGAATACAAGGTGATCACCGCGCTGGGCAAGACCGACGTGCCGGTGCCGAAGACCTACGCGCTGTGCACCGATGACAGCGTCGTCGGCACCTGGTTCTACATCATGGATTTCGTGGAGGGCCGCATCTTCTGGACGCCGGACCTGCCGGAAGTGGCCAGGGAAGACCGCCTCGCCATCTACGAGGGCATGGTCGACGCGCTGGCACGGCTGCACAAGGCCGACTTCCGCGCCATCGGGCTGGAGGATTTCGGCAAGGCCAGCGACTACATCGCCCGCCAGATCCACGTCTGGTCGAAGCAGTACCGGCTGTCCGAGACCGAAGAGATCGAGGCCATGAACCGGCTGATGGACTGGCTGCCGGCCAATTTGCCGCCGGACCACGGCCCCTGCGTCGTCCACGGCGACTTCCGGCTCGACAACATGATCTTCCACCCGACCGAGCCACGGGTCATCGGCATCCTGGACTGGGAGCTGTCGACCATCGGCGATCCCATGGCCGACTTCAGCTACAACTGCATGCCCTATCACCTGGTGTCGCAGGCCAACACCACAGGCCTGGTGCACCGCGACCTGAAGGAACTCGGCATCCCGACCGAGGACGAGTACATCCGCATGTATTGCGAGCGCACCGGCCGCGACCGGATCGACGACTGGGACTACTACCTCGTCTACAACATCTTCCGGCTGGCGGCGATTTCCCAGGGCATCATGGGCCGGGTGAAAGCCGGCACGGCGGCGAGCGCCAAGGCGGCCGAATCCGGCCGGCAGGCGCGGCCCCTCGCCGAAAAGGCCTGGGAGATGGCGCGGAAAATCGGAGCCTGACGCGGATGAACCTCGACAAGATCACCGCCGGCGTCAACCCGCCCAGCGACATCAACGTCATCATCGAAATCCCGCTCGGCGGCGTGCCGGTGAAGTACGAGCTCGACAAGGAATCGGGCGCCCTGTTCGTCGACCGGTTCCTGCACACCGCCATGTACTATCCGGGCAATTACGGCTTCATCCCGCAGACCCTGTCCAACGACGGCGACCCGTGCGACGTGGTGGTGATCAGCCAGGTGCCGGTGGTGCCGGGCGCGGTGATCCGCTGCCGCCCGATCGGCGCGCTGGTGATGCAGGACGAGGCCGGCGCCGACGAGAAGATCCTCGCCGTGCCGGTCGACAAGCTCCACCCGTTCTACACCGGCATCGCGTCCTACCGCGACCTGCCGCCGATCCTGGTCGAGCAGATCGGCCACTTCTTCCAGCACTACAAGGACCTGGAGAAGGGCAAGTGGGTGACGATCGCCAAATGGCTCGACACCGACGGCGCCGAGCAGCTCGTGCTCGACGGCATGGCGGCCCATCAGGCGAAGCGCGCCAGGGGCTGATCCGGACCTGTGTACGGATTCGCGCGATATCGTCGCGCGGACCGCCCGATTGATATAATCTTGTAACATTCCGGCGCCGCGGGACCGCGCGACGCTTTGTTTCGTCATCCTTGGCGCTAGATGAATATTGACGGCGTCCTGCCGGGGAGCGGGACGAAGGAAACGGGAGGTTGAGCCATGCCCAGGGGACAGGGTGCGAGCGATCCGCTCGACGCGGTGCTGGCGCGCCAGTCGCTGCACGACCTGAATGCGCTGTATGGCCGCGCGCTCGACCGGTGCGACCTACCGTTGCTCACCAGCCTGTTCCATCCGGACGCCACCGCGTCCTTCGGCATCCTGGAAACCACCGCCGCGGAATTCTGCCCCCGCGTCCTCGACGTCATGGGCGCGCTGCGGCGCACGGCGCACAGCCTGGCCAACGAGTGGTTCGACATCAGGGGCGACCGGGCGGCGGGCGAATACTACCTGTTCTCGGCGTTCAGCTACGAGACCGACGGCGACGGCGTCGAGGGCTTCGTCGGCGGCCGCTACGGCGCCCAGTTCGAACGGCGCGGCGGCGTCTGGAAATACTCCCACCTGATGCTGGCGGTGGACGGATTGTTCATGTTCCAGTCCATCACCAGCATCAGGT
>JBKJNE010000380.1:0-4225 GCA_046596015.1 Alphaproteobacteria bacterium | reverse complement strand
CCCAGTTCGTCGGCCAGAAGATCCTGCATGTCCTGGATGCCCAGGCCGGCATCGTCCAGCGCCAGCAGCGCGGCTTCAGCGCCCAGGCTGTCGATGGTCCGGTGCGGGAAGCGGCCGAACTTGATCATGTCCACGCCGAGTACGTAAACGTCTTCGCTCATCGCCGTTCTCCTAGGCCTGACGGGGGCGGAAGAAATAGGACACGTAGGTCCGGCCTTCTTTGTTCTTGTGCTCCAGCTCGCGGAACACGACCTCGACCTTCATGCCGGTGGTCACATGCTCCGGATCGGGCGTCACCTCGATCAGCGTGCCCTTCAGCGAGCAGGCGCCGTCCAGGTCGACGGTGGCCGACACGAACGGCACCTTGATGCCCGGATAGGACCGGTGGACGATCGAGAAGGTGTAGAGCTCGCCGGTGGTCGGCAGCGTCACCGCCTTGAACGGCTTGCGCGAGAAGCACTTCGAGCAGGCCATGCGCTCGGTGGTGTAGATTTCGCCGCAGTCGGCGCATTGCTGGCCTTCGAGGTAGGGCGCGCCGTCGGCGCCGAACTTCAGGAACGGCACGATGGTGGGCGGGTTGGCGAGGGCTGCGTCTGACATGGAATTCTCCTAGTTCACCTGGCGGGCGGTTTCGCCCCAGAAGCGGGCGCGCAGCGCTTTCTTGTCGGGCTTGCCGATGGCGGTCACCGGGATCGAGTCGGCGAACTCGATGCGCTTGGGCGCCTGCACCGAGCCCTTCTTTTCCTTCACCAGCGCGATCAGCTCCTCGGCGGTGACGGTCGCGCCGTTCTTGCGGACGATGACGGCGGTGACCGCCTCGCCCCACTTGTCGTCGGGCACGCCGATGACGGCGGCTTGGGCGACGCCCGGGTGATGGGTCAGCACATCCTCGACCTCCTTCGGGTACACGTTGAAGCCGCCGGAGATGATCATGTCCTTCTTGCGGTCGACGATATAGAGGTAGCCCTCCTCGTCCTTGCGGGCCATGTCGCCGGTGTGCAGCCAGCCGTTGCGCAGGGTCGCCGCCGTCTCCTCGGGCCGCTTCCAGTAACCGTCCATGGCGAGCGGGCTGCGCACGCAGATTTCGCCGACCTCGCCCTGCGGGACCTCCACATCCTCCTCGTCGAGCAGCTTCACCTGCACGTTGGCGACGGGAAAGCCGCACGACGCCAGCCGCTCGGGATGGTTCGGGTCGTGGTCCCAGGTGTTGAGCGTGGTCACCGTCATCGGCAGCTCGGACTGGGCGTAGAGCTGCAGGAACACCGGGCCGAAGATGCCGAGCGCCTCCTTCAGCCTTGTCGGCGACATGGGCGAGGCGCCGTAGACCACCAGCTTGAGGCTGGACAGGTCCAGCTCGCGGATGCGCGGGTGGTCGAGCAGCCGGTAGAGCATGGTCGGCACCAGCCAGGTGACGCTGATCTTCTCGCGCACCACGCAGTCGAGGAACCTGTCCGGGTCGAAGCCTTCCTGCAGGTGGACCGTGCCGCCCTTGACGAAGCTGGGCGCTACCATGGAGCCGCCCGCGTGCGACAGCGGCGTGACCACCAGGGTGCGGATGTCGCGCGGCCATTCCCATTCCGCCAGCATCATCAGGATGGCGTTGACCGTCGCCCGGTGGCGGTGGATGACGCCCTTGGGCCGGCCCGTGGTGCCGCCGGTATAGACCAGGCCGACGATGCCGGCGGGATCGGCCTCGTCCCACAGCTTCCGGGGCTCGAAAGCGTCGGCGCGGGCGAGAAGGTCGTCGCCGATATTGGTTGGGCCGATGCCGAACACGTGCTGCAGCCGGGAGGCGCGCGAGGCGAGCGCCGCGCCGCGCTCCGAGTAGTAGGGATCGACGGCGAGCGCGTCGGCCTCGCTGTCCTCGATGATGAAGGCGTGGTCCTCCACCGCGCCCAGCGGATGCAGCGCCGTGTAGCGGATGCCCAGCAGGGTGCAGGCGAGACGCACCATCAGCGTCTCGGGCCGGTTGGAGCCGAGCTGGCACAGCGCCATGCCGCGCTTCAGCCCGCGCGCCTGCAGCGCCAGCATGATCTGGCTGATGCGGTCGCCGAGCTGGCGGTAGGTCAGGCGGATGTCGCCGCACACCAGCGCCTCGCGGTCGCCATAGCGCTCGATGGCCCGGCGCGAGATCTCGCCCGCGGTGGTGCCAAGGTGGACTTCGGCCAGTTCGGTCATGTTACTACCCCGTTTCCCCGCGCCCACTCTATCGACGCGCCGCAAGCGCTTCAATCGGCGGATCACGGGGCTATCCAGCGCCGCCGCCGCGCGATAGGGTTCGGCACGCGAGCTTCTTTGGATTCAGGCACATGCGCGCAAGGCTGGCCCTGCTGTCGATCGTTCTCCTGCTGCTGCCGGGCGCGGCGGCGGCGCAGCCGATCATCGCCGAGCCGACCAGCCGGCCCGGCGACATCAACGTCCCGTTCCGCGCGACGCCCACCACCATGATCCGCTACCGCATCGACGTGACCCAGTCGCGCCAGAAGCAGGGCGAGCCCGGCCCGACCGTGACCGCCACCCAGGTCGCCGAAGTGTCGTTCCGGGTGCTGTCGAACCGCAGTGACGGCTACCGGATGGCGATGAACTACGACAAGGTGGAAAGCCGCTCGCCGCAGATGAAGGCCATGGGAATCAGCGACGAGGTGGCCGACAAGATCGGCAAGCGGTTCGAGCGCACCACCCTGGTCTATCTGTGCGACGCCAACGGCAATCCCACGTCGCTGGAGAACCTGGCCGACCTGAAGGAAGTCATGGCCAAGAACACCGAGAACCTGCGGTACTTCTTCAACGAGGCCAAGCTGCCGCCCCAGGCCATCGCCTTGGTCGACAACATGGAGAAGGCCTACGCCACCATGACCCAGGAACAGGCGAACAAGTCGTTGCTGGAAGACATCAGGCCGCTGTTCGGCACCACCGGCATCGACCTGCCGCCCGACGGCGAGATCCAGTTCGCCGAGCAAGAGCCGTGGGCCATGACCGGCACCCTGCTCAAGACCAGGGGAACGCTGAAGCTGGTGCGCCAGGACACCACCCAGGCGGTGATCCAGCTCCGCACCGCCTATGATCGGGACAGCGTCCGCGAGGGACTGGCGCTGGCGTCGAAGCAGGTCGCCGCGCAAAATGGCGGGACCGTGCCCGAGAGGCTGGCCGCGCCCATCAAGGCCATGGAAAACTTCGATGTGCAGGAGAACCAGACCACCACGCTGCGGCTCGCCGACGGCTGGGCCGATACCATGACCATGGAGCGGGTCTCGGTCATCGGGCCGGAGCGGCGCATGAAGCGCACGGTGGCCACGCGCCTGCCGTAGGAACGGGATATCGGAACGGGGAGAGACCGATGGATTTTATACGCAGTTCAGCTAACTAACTGATTCAACGGCCTAATCGGGGCCGGGAGAGAACCAGATCGGCCCTTTGTATCTAAGCCATTCCTGGACGTCAACAACACCGCCCTGCAATGCGCCCTTAAACCAGCTCGGCCCGAATTTGGTCGATCAGCTCGTGAACATCGGCCCCGACCAGACGACAGACGACAATCAGCTCGATCACGTCCAGCCGCCGTTCGCCCTGCTCGTACTTGGCGACGAATGATTGGGGACGACCCAGCTTACCCAAGCCGCCAGTTTCTCTGGCGACAGGCCGTCGGCCGGATTGTCGACCTTGACCTTGCCCAGCGAGCGGACGAGATGACCGGCCCGCTCCGCCAGTTCGGCCGGCGTATCGCCTGTCTCGCCGGTCAGCCCTATTGCGCGATAGTAGCTGCGGCGGGGGGCACGTTCGGGGCCAACCGAGACATGCCGGCCCGGCAGGCAGGCCTTGTCGAAACGAGAGGTAGTCATCGTCAAACTCCAATCAAAAATATCCGGCCTGCTTCTTCTTCTCCATCGACGCCGCCTCGTCATGGTCGACAGCGCGGCCCTGGCGCTCTGAGGTCGTCGCGAGCAGCATCTCCTGGATGACCTGGATCAGGTTCTGCGCCGAGCTTTCAGTCGCGCCCGTCAGCGGATAGCATCCGAGCGTGCGAAACCGGACGATCCGCTGCGTAACCACATCCTCGGGGGTGAGCCGCATGCGTTCGTCATCGACAACCAGCAGCAGGCCATCCCGCTCGATAGTCGGACGCTCCTCAGCGAGGTAGAGCGGGACGATTGGGATCTTCTCCCGCAGGATGTATTGCCAGATGTCGAGTTCGGTCCAGTTGGAGATCGGGAAAACCCTGATCGTC
>JBKJNE010000466.1:0-3231 GCA_046596015.1 Alphaproteobacteria bacterium | reverse complement strand
CGAGGTGAAGTCGGCGCCGCTGAAGGGCGGCCCGTCGCCATTCGAGCCCATGTCCGAGGACATGCGCCAGAGCATCAAGGTGATGATCGACGACGCCTTCGACTGGTTCAAGGGCGTCGTCCAGGAGCGCCGCAAGCTGACGCCCGAGGAACTGGCGGCGGTCAGCGACGGCCGGGTCTATTCGGGCCGGCAGGCCGTCCCGCTCAAGCTGGTCGACGCGCTGGGCGGCGAGCAGGATGCCATCGATTGGCTGGAGAAGGAAAAAAAGGTCGCCAAGGACCTGCCGGTGATCGACGCCGACAAGGACAAGGAGTTTCCGTTCATGGAAAGAGCCATGGCCATGGTGTTCGGCGACAGCCACCTGGCCGACCGGCTTTCGCTTGACGGCGTGCTAGCGCTCTGGCAACCTTAGCGTTTCCGAGACAAGAGGTAGAGCGAGACGTGCTGGGGGTCGGTCGTCTCTTGCCGACGGGGGTACACTTACGTGATCAAGTCAGAGCTCATCCAGCGTCTTGCTGAAGACAACCCGCATCTGTATCAGCGCGCCGTTGAACGTATCGTCTCGACCGTGTTCGACGAGATCACCAGCGCCCTGGCGCGCGGCGACCGGGTCGAACTCCGGGGCTTTGGCGCGTTTTCCGTGAAATACCGGCCGTCTCGGCTGGGGCGCAACCCGCGCACCGGCGACGCCGTCGATGTAAACGCCAAGGCCGTGCCGTTCTTCAAGACCGGCAAGGAACTGCGCGAGCGGCTGAACGATAAGTAACTGTCGTTTCACAACATCCTCATCCGAACTAAGCTGACGGCATGAGTCGGTTGCGCCTGTTCATCACCCTGCCGCTGCTTCTCATCGTCGTGCTGTTCGCGGTGGTGAACCGCAAAGCCGTGCCCGTCAATTTCTGGCCTTTCCCCTACGCGGTCGATTTGCCGCTGTCGGCGGTGGCGTTCGGCGGATTTTTTCTCGGCGCATTGAGCGGCGGACTTGCGGTATGGCTGGGCGGCGTGCGAAAACGCCGCCGCGAACGCCAGCGGGTGGCCGCGGTGGCCACGACCGCCGAAGGCGTCGAGACGCCGCCGAGGTTCTGATGACGCATGCGAACAAGGTCTTCGTCCCGCTCGACACGCCCTCGCTCGACGTCGCCCTCGACTGGGCCAGCCGCCTGAAGGGAACGGTCGGCGGCCTCAAGCTCGGGCTGGAGTTCTTCGGCGCGCAAGGACCCGAGGGCCTCCGCAAGGTGGCCGCGACGGGCATGCCCATCTTCCTCGACCTGAAGTTCCACGACATTCCGAATACGGTGGCCGGCGCGGTCGCGTCGGTGACGCCGCTGGCGCCGTTCATGATGACCATCCATGCGGGCGGCGGCCAGGCCATGATGCGCGCCGCCGTGGACGCGGCGCGCGAGACGGCGGCCAGGGCCGGCGTGGCGCGGCCGAAGCTGCTGGGCGTCACCGTGCTGACCAGCCTGGACGACAACGACCTGCATGCGGCGGGTGTCGCGGGAAGCGTCGAGAGCCAGGTGGTGCGCCTCGCCCGGCTGGCGCAGGACAGCGGGCTCGACGGCGTGGTCTGCTCGCCGAAGGAGATCGTCCCGATCCGCCGCGCCTGCGGTCCCGACCTGATCCTGCTGGTGCCGGGCATCCGTCCGTCCGGCGCGGCGCCGGGCGACCAGAAGCGGGTGATGACGCCGCGCGAGGCCGCCGACGCGGGCGCCACCTATCTGGTGATCGGCCGTCCCATCACCGACGCGCCCGACCCGCGCGAGGCGGCGCTGGCCATCGCGGCGGCGCTCGATGCCGCCGTGACCGGTTGACCCCGCCGCCAGCCGTCCTATCTGCCGTGCAACCACCGGACCCGGACATGCCCATCGACGTCAAGATATGCGGCCTCACCACTGCCGACAGCCTGGCCGCCGCCGTGCGCGCCGGCGCCCGCTATGTGGGCTTCGTGTTCTATGCACGGTCGCCGCGCAATGTCTCGCTGCAGCAGGCGGCGGCACTGGCGCTGACGGTTCCGGCCGGGGTGCGCAAGGTGGGCCTGTTCGTCGACCCGTCCGATCCGGAACTCGCCGAGGTGCTGCGCGCCGTGCCTCTCGATGTCATTCAGCTTGCCGGGGATGAAACGCCGGCCAGGGTTGCGGAAGTAAGGGCACGGACCGGCAAACCGGTGTTCAAGGCGATTCGTATAGAGGGGCCTGAAGACGTTGCCCTGGCCCATACCTATGAAGACTCGGCGGATTTCTTGCTGTTCGATGCGAAACCACCTAAAGCTATGCCCCTCGCGCTGCCGGGCGGCAACGGCCTTGCCTTCGACTGGAAGCTGATCGCCGGGCAAACCTGGAGGCGGGGCTGGATCCTCGCCGGGGGCCTGACGGCCGACAATGTGGCCGACGCCATGGAACAGAGCGGCGCCACGTTCGTCGATGTCTCGTCGGGCGTCGAGGACCGGCCGGGTGTGAAAAGCCCGGCGAAGATCGAAGCGTTTATCAAGGCGGCACGGAACGCGACACCATGAACAAACCCGAACGGCCCAACTCCTATCGCAGCCTGCCCGACGCGGATGGCCATTTCGGCCTGTTCGGCGGTCGTTACGTGGCCGAGACGCTGATGCCGCTGATCCTCGACCTGGAGAAGGCGTATCGCGCCGCCAAGGCCGATCCGGCGTTCAAGGCGCAGATGGACGACCTGATGAAGAATTTCGTCGGCCGTCCCAGCCCGCTCTATTACGCCGAACGGCTGACCGGGCATTTCGGCGGCGCCAAGATCTACCTGAAGCGCGAGGAGCTGAACCACACGGGCGCGCACAAGATCAACAACTGCATCGGCCAGGCGCTGCTCGCCCGCCGGATGGGCAAGCGGCGCCTGATCGCCGAGACCGGCGCTGGCCAGCACGGGGTAGCGTCGGCGACGGTGGCGGCGTTGTTCGGGATGCCGTGCGAGGTCTACATGGGCGCCGAGGACGTGGCGCGGCAGTCGCTCAACGTGTTCCGGATGCGTCTCTTGGGCACCAAGGTCATCCCGGTCGAGTCGGGCTCGCGCACGCTCAAGGACGCGATGAACGAGGCCATGCGCGACTGGGTGACCAACGTCGGCGACACCTTCTACATGATCGGCTCGGCGGCGTTGGTCACCCAGTCGCGCATCGCCTCGTTCATCGCGTCCTTGAGCGTGCGCGACCCCGACTCGACCGGGATGACCTTGGTGCCCAAGAGACGCATCCGGAACACGTTGAGC
>JBKJNE010000153.1:0-4794 GCA_046596015.1 Alphaproteobacteria bacterium | reverse complement strand
TGATCAGGTTGCGGAACGGCCGGTGCTCGGGCGGGTCGAGCGATGTGGGCAGCACCCGGATCGCCTCGTTGCGCTCCACCGGCAGCAGGATGTTGCGCGACGAGAACAGGTCGTGGTCGGCGTAGATGGTGTGGATGTCCTCGCCGCGCGTGGCGATCCAGTGGCCGCCATTATACGGCGTCCAGACGAAGTCCGGCCGGCCTTCGCCCTGCAGCTTCTTCCAGTATTCGAAGAAGTCCTCGTCCGGCGCCGGCTGGGCGAACAGGTCGAAGTCGATGACGCATTCCGGCGGCACGTGCGACGGTACGTCCGCCTTGCGGAAGAGTTCTGCGGCTTCGGCCATGGCGCTTACCCGTTTCAGTATTTCCCCGTGGAAACCCTACCACCACCCCGGGCATTACCGCCATCCATTACATGACGGCTGTCAGGAACTTGCCAGCCGGGCGGCGGCGACACCGGCCACCGAGCAGATCATGGTCAGCACAGCGCCCCACAGCATGTCGACCACCGTGATCGCCACGGTCCAGTGCTTCAGCGTCGCCAGGTTGGTCAGGTCGTAAGTGCCGTAGGCGAGCAGGCCCAGCAGGAAACCGCAGACCGCGGCGGTCTTCAGCGACTGGGCCGCGATTCCCGGCGCCATGGCAAAGAACAGCACGCCGCCCAGGTAAAGCGCATAGAACGCGATCGCGGCCGGAACGTTGAACGGCTCGCGGAGCAGCCCGCCGATCTGACCGTGATAGAAGCCCTTCGCCACCACGCCCAGCCAGAGCAGGTCGAGCGCGAGGAACACGATGCCGGCGGCGGCATAGGCCCAGACATAGATCATCGAACTTTCTCCCCTTGGCGGCGTCACCCGAATCATACGCATGGAGTGCCGGGGCGGATCGTCGCACGCGCAACGGGCGCGACACTTGGGCCAAAACAAGGCGGCCCGCCGAAGCGGGCCGTCCGAAACCAATCCGTCGCCGGATTACATCGTCATGATCGGGTTGTCGCCCGGCTTGAACAGCTCGTGGGCGCGCTTCCACTGGGCGAAGGTGCCCAGGATGTGCTTGGGGTCGCCGTGCAGTTCGGTGAAGCCGCCATTGACCGAGCGGGTGTCGAAATAGCAGGCGTCGACCTCGTCGGCGTACAGCCGGCAGGCATCGACGAAACCGGCGTCCTGCAGGCGCTTGTACTCGGCCTCGAAGTCGTGAACCAGCAGGCCGACATGGTGATAGCCTTCCTCGCCCGCCTTGTACATATCGCGGTAGATCGACGGCTTGTCGTCATGCTGCTGGATGAACTGGATCATCATGTCGCCCAGGTAGCCGAACGCGTAGGATACGTCGGCCTCGATGTCCTGGCCGCGGTAGTGGAACTTGTCGGTGACGTGGTGCGGCACCATGACGAAAGGGCCCGCGTAGTAGAGCTTGGCCCACTTGTTGATCGACGCTTCCAGGTCGTTCACGTAGTACGCGTACTGGAATATCGGATATTGCGACAATAACGCTGCCATCTGAATCTCTCCCCATGATGACCGGTCTTCCGGGGCGGAACTGTTGCACCAAAACCGGGCGTGGAAAAGCCCCTTCGTGCGATTTACAGTCATGGGCGCATGTCAGGCGGATCGCCGCATGGCAGCCATGTCCCCTGGCGGCGGAGGATTGCGTTCTCGATATACAAACAATCCATTAGTACGGTTTTTGTCACGACACTTTCACACAGTTTCCGGCTAGGATGCCCCGCGAGTCGCGGCGAGAACGAGGCCGTGCCGCGCCTCTTGCCGCCGGCGAAATCCGGTTCAATTTGGATTAAGTTGCTCGCGACCCGCCCCATGCCCTCCGCACGACCCGCCAACAACCAGACATACGGTTCATGACCCTCGCCACGCTCCGCTCGTCCCGCAGATACCAGGCCATCGCGGCCACCGCGGTGATCGGGCTCATCGCCGTGCTCTGGTGGATCTTCGGCACCGGCAAGAAGGAAATGCCGCCGCCCCCGCCGGTACCGGTGGGCGTGGTCCGCGCCGAGCAGCGCGACGTGCCGCACATGGCAAGCGGCATCGGCACCGTGGAATCACTGCACCACGTTACCCTGCGCCCGCAGGTCGAGGGCGTGCTGGCCGAGGTGCTGTTCCAGGAGGGCCAGATGGTCCGCAAGGGCGACCTGCTGGCCCGCATCGACGACCGGCCGTTCGCCGCGGCGCTGGCCCAGGCCCAGGCCGAGAAGGCGCGCAACCAGGCCCAGCTGCGCGCTGCCGAGCAGGACCTGACCCGCTACGAGAACCTGGTGAAGGAAGAGGCGATCTCGCGCCAGACCGTCGAGCAGCAGCAGGGCACCGTCGGCCAGCTGCGCGCGGCGGTCAACGCGAGCGACGCCGCCATCGCCGCCGCCCAGGTGCAGATGTCGTTCACGCGCATCACCGCGCCGGTGAGCGGCCGCGTCGGCCTGCGCCGGGTCGATCCCGGCAATCTGGTCCGCGCCACCGATGCCGACGGGCTGGTGACGGTGACCCAGATCGCGCCGATCTCGGTGGTGTTCTCGCTGCCGCAGACGCTGGTGCCCGCCATCCAGCCATTGCTGAAGCAGCCGGAAGGCGCGGCGGTCACCGCCTATGACCGCGACAACGGCACCCGGCTCGCCGAGGGCTGGCTGAGCATGATCGACAACCAGATCGACAGCACCACGGGCACGATCAAGCTGCGCGCAGAGTTCGACAACGCCGGCGGCTCGCTGTGGCCCGGCCAGTTCGTCACCGTGCGGCTGCAGATCGGCCAGAGCGCGAAGGCGACGGTCGTGTCGCACCGCGCCGTCAAGCAGGGCCTGGAAGGGCCGTTCGTGTTCCGCGTCAACAACGGCAGAGCCGAGGTGGTGCCGGTGACCGTCGGCTACACCACCGACGAGGAGGTCGTGATCACCAAGGGCATCGCGCCGGGCGAGACGATCGTCTCAGACGGCCAGTCGCGGCTGAAGGATGGCGTGGCCGTGAAGATCATCGAGGGCATCGGCGGCGGCGGCGCCGTCGCGGAGGAGGTCCGTTGACCGCCAAGCCGGGCATTTCGGTCTGGTTCATCCGCCATCCGATCGCCACCTTCCTGCTGTCGCTGGCGGTGGTGGCGCTGGGCGCGGTGGCGTTTCCGCAGCTTCCCGTCGCGCCGCTGCCCCAGGCCGAGTTCCCCACCCTGAGCATCAACGCCCGGCTCCCCGGCGCCAGCCCGGACACGATGGCTTCGGCCGTGGCGACGCCGCTCGAGGCCGAATTCGCCTCGGTTCCCGGCATCACCGAGATGACGTCGAGCAGCGCCCTGGGCCTGACCAACATCACGCTGCAGTTCTCGCTCGACAAGGATATCGACGTGGCCGCGCAGGAAGTGCAGGCGGCGATCAACGCGGTGTCCGGACGGCTGCCCTCCGACATGCCCAGCCTGCCCACCTGGAACAAGGTGAACCCCGCCGACGCGCCAATCCTGATCCTGAGCGTGCAGTCACGGCTGATGCCGCTGAACGAGCTGAGCGACATCGCCGATACGCTGATCGGCCGGCAGATCAGCCAGATCGACGGCGTAGGCGACATCTTCTTTACCGGCCAGAAGAAGCCTGCCATGCGCATCCAGGCCGCGCCGGAGAAGCTGGCGGCCTATGGGCTTACGCTGGCGGATCTGCGCCGCGTGATCCAGGGCGCCAGTGTCAACCAGGCCAAGGGCGCCATCTACGGCGGCGACCGGGTCACGACGCTGGAGACCAACGACCAGATCTTCACCCCGGGCGAGTACGAGAACCTGCCCGTCGCCTACCGCGGCGGTAGCCCGGTACTGCTGAAGGACGTCGCCAAGGTCAGCTTCGGCGCCGAGAACGACTATGTCCAGGCGTGGCAGTACGGCGAGCCAGGCGTGAACTTCATCATCCGCCGCCAGCCCGACGCCAACATCGTCGAGACCGTCGACCGGATCATGGCGGCGCTGCCGAGGCTCGAGGCCACCTTGCCCGCCAGCGTCGAGGTCAAGGTGCTGAACGACCGGACGCGCACCATCCGGTCGACCCTGCACGAGGTCGAGATCACCCTCGTCGTCACCACGATCATGGTGATCCTGGTGATGGGCCTGTTCCTGCGCCAGCTCTCGGCGACGCTGATCGTCGGCGCGGTGCTTGGCGTGGCGCTGATCTCCACCTGCGCCGGCATGTACATGCTGGGATTCAGCCTGAACAACCTGACCCTCGTGGCGCTGGTGATCGCCGTCGGCTTCATCGTCGACGACGCCATCGTGGTGATCGAGAACATCCACCGGCACCAGGAAGCCGGCGAAGGAATGGTCGAGGCGGCATTGCGTGGATCGTCGCAGATCGGCTTCACGGTGGTGTCGATCAGCTTCTCGCTGATCGCCGCGTTCATCCCGCTGCTGTTCATGGGGGGCATCGTCGGCCGCCTATTCCGCGAGTTCGCGCTGACCGTCACCGTCGCGATCCTGATCTCGGTGGTGATGTCGCTGACGCTCGGGCCCATGCTGGCGTCGCGCTTCATGAAGCCGCAGAAGCACGAGCGGGGTGAACCCGGCTTCTCGGAGCGATTGCTGACCAGCTATTCGCGCGGCATCGACTGGGTGCTGGCGCACCAGAAGTTCATGATCGGCGTTTTCGGCATGACGCTGGTGATCGCCGTCGGCAGCTATGCGCTGGTGCCGAAGGGCTTCTTCCCGCTGCAGGACACCGCCTTCGTGTTCGGCACCACCCAGGCGGCCGACGATGTCTCCTACGACGACATGGTCAAGAAGCACAAGCAGCTGGCCGAGATCGTCGGCAAGGATCCGGCGGTCA
>JBKJNE010000021.1:0-3349 GCA_046596015.1 Alphaproteobacteria bacterium | reverse complement strand
GATATGGCCTGCGCGGTGATCCGCCCGATCCCGCTGCTGCCGCCGGTCACGAGCACGACTTTGCCTTCAAGCATGATGTTCTCCCCTTGGTTCGCGGGGGAGTTTAGGGGGAATGTGGGCGATTGTGGAGCGGAGAGAACGCCCCTCACCCTAACCCTCTCCCAGAGGGAGAGGGAATATGCCGCGTGCTCCATTTGAACCCTCTCCCAATGGGAGAGGGCAGGGTGAGGGGCGTTGCCGCCGCGTGACTAAACCCTAGACGACAGCCAGATCGCCAGCCTTGCGCCGGTCTTGATGGCGCCGGTCAGGACCGGATAGCCGACGGCCTCGCGGGCGCCGTGTTCCTCGGCCTCGGCCTTGTGCTCGATCTCTTCGGCGCGGCATTCCTCGATCAGCGTCTTCAGCTCGGGGTCGTCGTCTTTCAGCCGCTCGGCCTGCTTCGAATAGTGCTCGTCGATCACTTCCTCGACGGCGACGGTGCAGGCCATGGCCGCTTTCTCGCCGATCAGGGCCGTCGCCGCGCCCAGGGCGAATCCGGCCATGTGCCACACCGGCGACAGCAGCGTGGGCCGCACCCGGCGCTGCGTCAGCAGCCGGTCGAACTTTTCCAGGTGCCGGGCTTCCTGCGCGGCCATGCGGCGGATCACCGCGCCGGACGCGCGGGCGCCGAGCACGGCGAGCTGGCCTTCATAGATACGCACGGCGCCGTATTCGCCGGCTTGGTCGACGCGGATCATCCGCGCCTTCACGTCGTCCTGGGTCAGCTCGCCGGGCAGGCGGTTCGGGGCGTCGGTCATAGCCGTCCTTTCAGAGCCGTCCTTTTTGGGCCAGCCGGAACGCGAACAGCGCCAGCAGGCCCGAGATGACGAAATTGTAGCCCGCCATGGACACGCCGAACAGCGACCACGGCGTCTCGTCGCAGCGGACCAGGCCGGGACCGATCTCCTGGTGGAAGATGTCGCCGGTCACCGGCGGGCCCGAGCAGGTTTCCGGACCCGGCCACCAGTGATATTCGACACCCGCGTGGAAGCCGGCGAGGCCCATGCCCACCAGCAGGGCGAGGCCGGTCAGGACCAGCGGCAGCTTCGCCGCCGCCATGCCGCGTGTCGCCGCGACGAACACCGCCAGTGCCGCCAGCGGGATCGCCGTGTAATAGGCGTAGCGCTGCCAGTAGCACATCTGGCACGGCTCGAAGCCGCCGATGTACTGGAACCCGTAGGCGCCCAGGATCATGGCGAGGCACGCCGCGAGCAGCAGGGCGGGTCCGGTGATGGACGGTTTCGCCGATGGGGTCATGTCGCGTCCAAGCCTCCAGGCATCGCCGCTTCGGTGTATCAGGTCGCCGCTTCACCGGCAATCGCCGCCGGATTCCGAATTCGGGCGCAAGCCGCGGAGCGCGGTCTATCTGTCACGGCGATAGATATGGGTTGAAGCCGGCGCCGTCGCGCGGCTCAATCGACAGGAACAGGATCATGGAAATGACCGCGATCGCCGCGACCGACAAATCCCGCTGGCAAGCCGTGCTGGACCGCGAACCGGCGGCCGGTTTCGTCTATGCCGTCGTCACCACCGGCGTTTATTGCCGGCCGGACTGCCCGTCGCGCCGCGCCAGGCGCGAGAATGTCCGCTTCTTCGACACCAATGACGAAGCCGAGGCGGCCGGCTTCCGCGCCTGCCTGCGCTGCCGCCCGGCCGAGGGCGACCGCACGGCCGAACTGGTCGCCAGGGCCTGCCGCGCCATCGAGGCGGCCGAGGAAACGCCGGACCTGGCGTCGCTGGCGGAGGATGCCGGGCTCAGCCCGTTCCACTTCCACCGGGTGTTCAAGGCGCGCACCGGCCTGACGCCGCGCGATTACGCCAGAGCCTTGCGCGATAACCGTGTGCGGGCGGCGCTGGGCGAGGCGGCCACGGTCACCGAGGCGCTCTACGACGCGGGCTTCGGCTCGTCGGGGCGGTTCTATGCGGGCGCGGGCGCCAGCCTGGGCATGACACCGACACGGTTCCGCAATGGCGGCCCGGGCGAGACCATCCGCTACGCCATCGGCCGAAGCTCGCTGGGCGGCGTGCTGGTGGCGGCCACCGCCAAGGGCATCTGCGCCATCATGCTGGGCGACGATCCGGCCATGCTGGCGGGCGAACTGCGCGGCCAGTTCGGCAAGGCGCGGCTCGTGGCCGGCGACGGGGAGTTCGGGCAATGGGTGTCGCAGGTGGTCGCCTTCGTCGACGATCCGCATCTCGGTCTCGACCTGCCGCTCGACATCAGGGGCACGGCGTTCCAGCGGCTTGTCTGGCAGGCGCTGCGCGCCATTCCCATGGGCGAGACCCGGACCTACACCGAGATCGCCGAGGCGCTGGGCGTGCCGAAGGCGGTGCGGGCGGTGGCGGGCGCCTGCGCGTCCAACCCGGTAGCGGTCGCCATTCCGTGCCACCGGGTCCAGCGCATCGGCGGCGCGCTGGCCGGCTATCGCTGGGGCATCGAGCGCAAGCGCGCGCTGCTGGACAAGGAAAAATGACCGGCGATCTCCTCGCGGGACTGAGCGTGCCATCGGCCGAGGCGCTGGCCGACGGCGCGGTGCTGCTGCGTGGATTTGCCGTCGCGGACTCGCCCGCGCTGCTCGGCGAAATCGAGCGGATCGCGGAGGCCGCGCCGTTCCGGCACCTGATCACGCCGGGCGGCTTCCGCATGTCGGTGGCCATGACCAATTGCGGCGCGGTGGGCTGGATCAGCGACCGGCGCGGCTACCGCTATGGCGCCGACGATCCGGAAACCGGCCGGCCGTGGCCCGCCATGCCGCCGCTGTTCCGCGCGCTGGCCGGCCGCGCGGCAGAGGCGGCGGGCTTCCACGGTTTCGAGCCCGAGGCCTGCCTGATCAACCGCTACGCGCCGGGCGCGCGGCTCGCCCTGCACCAGGACCGCGACGAGGGGAACCTGTCGCACCCGATCGTCTCGGTGTCGCTGGGCGTGCCCGCCACCTTCCTGTTCGGCGGCCTCGACCGGAAGGACAAGCCGCGCCGGTTCCGCGTCGAGCACGGCGACGTCGCCGTCTGGGGCGGCCCGTCCCGCCTCGCCTTCCCCGGCATCGATCCGCTCAAGGACGGCGAACACCCGCTGACCGGCAGGACGCGGTTCAACCTCACGTTCCGCAGGGCGTTGTGAGGCTCGGGTTGACCGGGCGCGCGCCCTCGCTATGATGCGCGCTGCTTCCGCGCGGGCGTGGCGGAATTGGTAGACGCGCCGGACTCAAAATCCGGTTCTAGCGATAGAGTGTCGGTTCGAGTCCGACCGCCCGCACCACGGCTCTGCGTGACACTGGCCGGAGCGCTCCCATGACCCACGGCAACAAACCCG
>JBKJNE010000442.1:0-3104 GCA_046596015.1 Alphaproteobacteria bacterium | reverse complement strand
TCGACGACCTGTTCCTGCTTGGCTCGTTCGCCGCGGCGACGCTCCACTTCCCCACCTACGGGGCGGAGGCAAGCGTCGGCAACTTCTTCAGGGCGCGTGTCCACGAGTTGAAGCAGTGCGGCTGTATCGTCGTCGCCTGCATCGCCATCGGCCTGATGATGATCGCTCCGGACGGCGGCATTCCCGATATCACGTGGAGCGCGGTCATTCAGATCACCGTCACGTCCATCGGCGCGGTGGTGATCGTCCATACCATCGGCCGGCTGCTCTGGCGGGTCTGAGCCTCCCCATAGCCTGCTGACGCCGCCGCCTCCGGGCGGCGGCGGCATCTTTGACTTGCGCCCCGCCGCGCACCATCATCGCGCGCATTGTACTCAGCGGGGAGGCTGCCGATGATCACTGTCCATCACCTGAACAATTCCAAATCCCAACGCATCGTCTGGCTGCTGGAGGAGTTGGGTCTCGACTACCGGCTCGAGTTCTACACGCGCGAGCCGACCCTCGCCGCGCCGTCCGAAATGCGCGACGTCCACCCCCTCGGAAAGGCGCCGATCGTCGAGATCGACGGGCAGGTGATGGCGGAATCCGGCGCGATCGTCGAATACATCGTGCATCGCCACGGCAAGGGCAGCCTGATGCCCGATCCGGCCTCGGCCGACTACGCTCACTATCTCGAGGTGCTGCACTACGCGGAAGGGTCGGCGAACACCATCCTGCTGATCAACATGATCGTCACCATGTTCGGCATCGACAGCCCCGTGGTGAAAGGCTTCCGCGACAGCCAGCTCAAGCTGCACCTGGACTATATCGACGGTCTGCTGGGCAGCGGGCAGTATTTCGTCGGCGACCGGTTCACCGCCGCCGACCTGCACATCACCTTCAACCTGCAGATGGCGCAGGCGTCGAACCTGATCGAGGACCGGCCGAAAATGCTCGCTTTCCTCGACCGGATGACCGCGCGTCCGGCGTATCTGCGCGCGATCGAGAAGGGCGGCGCGTTCGATCTGCGCTCCAACCGGCGCTAGAACGAAAAGGCCGCGTTCGGATTACCGTATCTTGGTATCCGACAGCCTCGCGGGAGCCTTGAGATCGTATCGGATCGTTCAGGAAACGTAAGAAATACCGACACTCAATGACCAATATTCGGCACGGTTACTTTAATACTGCCGCCCCTTCGAAACCTGCTCCCTGTCCTGGCGGACCGGTTTGTTATTTCGCTCCGCCGGAAACCGCTCTAGGCTTCCGGGCGGGAGACAGGACCGGGCCACAGCCCGGCGAACGCATTCAGGGAGAGGCATGATGGAAGGAACCACCCAAGCCGTCCGCGGCGCCGCACCGCAGGGGAACGGCGCGAAGCCGCTGTCCGGCACGCCGCTGGAGCGCATCGCCCGGCTGAAGGACGTGATCGCCAGGGGCGGCGACGAGGCGCAGAAGATCCGCCGCCTGCCCAACGAGACGGTGGACGCCCTGGTCGACGAAGGCATCTTCCGCTTCGCCATGCCGGCCGAACTGGGCGGCGAGAACGCCAGCGCCTGCGAGACCGTGGAAATCCTCGAAGCCATCTCGGCGATCGACGCCTCGGTCGGCTGGAACGTCATGCTCGGCTCCGAGATCAACGCCATGGCGGCGGGCGGCATGGACCCGGCCCTCGCCAGGGAAGTCTATCTCGGCAACCCGCGTGTCATCATGTGCGGCGGCGGCGGCCCCGGCTCGCTGCCCTCGCGCGCCGAACGGCAATCCGACGGCAGCTACAAGGTCTGGGGCGAAGCCACCTTCATCTCGGGCGTGTACAACGCCGAGTGGTGCTTCATGGCTGCCCCGGTCGTGCCGGCGGGCCAGGGATTCACCGGCAGCCCGCTGGATGCGCGCATGTGGTTCCTGCACAAGTCCCAGTATGAAATTCTCGACGTGTGGGACATGGCCGGCCTGCGCGGCTCGGGCTCCAACACGGTGCGCGCCGACGGCGCCGTGGTGCCGGAGAAATTCGCCGAGGTGCAGCTCGTCACCGTGCCGCCGTTCTACGACAACCCGGTGTTCCGCATCCCGATCCCGCTGCGCCTGTCCTACAACAAGGTCGCCGTGGCGTTGGGCGTAGCGCGCGGCGCGCTCGATGCGTTCGTCGACCTGGCCAACAACAAGATCCCGTTCCTGTCGGGCTCGAAGCTGACCGAGCGGCCCATCGCCCAGCACCGCATGGGCGAGGCGGAGGGCAAGTTCCGCGCCGCCCGCGCCTATGTGCTCGACGCCATGAACGAGGTCGAGGAAGAGCTGCGCAAGGGCGCCGAAGCCCCCGGCGCCTGGACCACCCAGAACGCCCGTCTCGCCTGCACCCATGGCGCGCAGGCGTGCATGGAGGTGGTCGATCTGCTGCACAACACGGCGGGCACCAGCGGCATGCAGATGAAGAGCCCGCTGGAGCGCAAGCTGCGCGACGCCCATGGCTGCGCCACCCACCGCTGGGTCGCCCATCCGTTGTTCACCGACCTGGGCAAGATCCTGCTGGGCCACGAAGCCGGCCCCGAGTTCGCCGGCACTGGCGGCCCGGGCCTCGGCGCCAAGAAGTAGGCGTGCGCCTTCGCTTGCCGATCGTCATGGGCGCGCTGCTGCTATGGAGCGGCGGCGCGTTCGCCCAGGCCGACAAGTTCGAGGACCAGCCGCCGGCGCCCGCCGGCTACGGCGCCGACGGCACGCTGATCCGGATGTGCAACGAGAACGACGTCCAGGCCGCCCTGCGCGAGTGCCAGTCGAAGATCCGCACCTACGAGACCGAAATCCGCGAGTTCGAACGGCGCAAGGCCCGCAAGGACAACGACGCCACCTCGCGCCAGCTCCAGTGGCTGCGCGGCATGCAGTACGAACTGACCGCTACAAGGACGCCTGCGCCAAAATCGAGTACGGCCTGCAGCAGCTCCGCGCCCACCCGGAAACCCGCTGCGACGCCAACGGCGAGACGTTCAAGAAGGCGGAATAGCGGCAAGTAGCGCCGCGGCATCCTCCAGCTTCACCACCGACTGAGATCCGTCCCGCCGCCGCAGGGTGACGGAACCGTCGGCCGCCTCGCGGTCGCCGACGATGGCCATCACCGGAATACCCGCCTCACGGGC
>JBKJNE010000316.1:0-3385 GCA_046596015.1 Alphaproteobacteria bacterium | reverse complement strand
CGGATCATCCAGATGGGCCGCCCGTCGCTGCGCGACCGCGTGCCCGAGGACCAGCCGCATCCGTTCGACGATACGCTGCGCGAATGGGGCATCGATCCGGCGAAGTACGCGACCTATGAGGAGAAGGCCATGCAGGGCTGGCTCGACCTCAAGGAGGCCAAGCGCAAGCTCGGCCCCGAGCGCGGCTACCGGCACTTCGAGAAGCTGAACGACGAGGACTTGACCGAGAGCCCGTTCGGCGTCGTGTTTCCCAACATCGCGTTCGGCGCCGGCGCGGAAGGCATGTCGTTCTTCCGGTGGGAGCCGCACCGCGACGACCCGGAGAAGTGCTATTTCGACCTTTGGGACCTGGCGTTCCCGGTCGAGGGCCAGTACCGCGCCCGCCTCACCGAAACCGAAATGGAGATGAAGGAAGCCGAGTACGACTTCCGTGTCTACACCGGCAGCGACGCCGTCGCCGACCTGCACGACCAGGTGGTGTTCCAGGACTGGGCGCTCAGCCCCGGCCAGCAGGCCGGCTGGCGCTCGCGCGGCTACCAGGAGCCGTACCTTGCGGCGCAGGAAACCCGCGTCCGCCGCTTCCACGAGGTGCTGAACGATTACCTTGACGGCAAGCCGCCGGGTTGGTGAGCGATCGGGTGGACCCCGGACTGCTCATTTCGTCTTGACCGTGAGTTCGTTGCCCCGTCCCGGGCTGAACGGCAGCGGCACGGAAAGATAGCCATTCCGGGGATCGCGCACATAGTCGATATAGCCTGACGCCTGCTGCAAGGCGTTCTCCCCGATGACGATCGCGCCGGGCTTCAGGTACGGCTCCAGGAGCGTGAATACCGCGTGATAGAGCGTAAAGGCGCCGTCGAGCAGGACCATATCGATTTCGCCGCCGACACCGGATTTGAGGGTCTCGCGCGCATCGCCGACGCGGAATTCGACCAGATCGGTAAGCCCGGCGGCGGCGACATTGGCCAGCGCCCGCTCGGCTTTACCAGGTTCGAGTTCGGTTCCGACGAGGACGCCGCCGCCCATGTCGCGCAGGGCAGCGGCCATGTAGATGGCGGAAATCCCCATGGACGAGCCGAACTCGACGATCCGCGTCGCCTTGCACGCTCGCGCCATCATGTAGAGAAAGCGTCCGAATTCCGGGTCGATGCTGAGGAAATTGCCAGCGTAACCGCGATACAGGCCTGTCAGGTCCTTTATCTCGGCCTCGACAACCCGTTGCATCGCCTGCTCGAAAGCGATCGCCTCGCTGCCAACGGCCTGCATCAACGGCGCATCGGCTGCGTCCGCTTCCTGATGGAGGCGGAGGAGAAGCTCCGCAATTGGACCGCTGCTGATTGAATCCATGTCAGGGCTCCCTGTGTTTGCCTGGCTCTCTAACGTCCGTCCAGCCGCTTCGAGAGCACGACGACCTCGCTCGGATCATAGCCGAGGCGCTCGTAGAATCCCCGCGCGCCGAGGTTGTCGGTGCGCACCATGACGTTGAGCTTGGGCACGCCGCGGTCATTCAGCCACTGCTCGGCCGCTTCCGTCAGCAGGACGCCGACGCCCGCTTCCTGCACCTCCGGCAGCACGCCCACGTAATAGACCGCGCCGCGATGCCCGTCATGTCCGACCATGACGGTGCCGAGCAAGGTTCCGCCCTGCCGCGCGGTCAGAATGGTCGAACTCGGACCGCTCAGCGCGAACCGGGCGTCGGCATGAGGATCGTTCCAGGGCCGGGTGAGCTTGCAGGCTTCCCACAGCGCCACCGCTTCCGGGATTTCGTCCTCGGCAAGGGCGCCGATAGCGATTTGTTGCGCCGTCATC
Organism: Alphaproteobacteria bacterium; assembly: GCA_046596015.1. GTDB lineage: Bacteria > Pseudomonadota > Alphaproteobacteria > SMXS01 > SMXS01 > RI-34. The sequence goes on along the minus strand of JBKJNE010000316.1, from coordinate 1,576 downwards.
TCAATCTCTCGTTGTCATTCCGGCGAAGGGCGGGACCCAGTCTTGGCGAGTGCGTTGCGCGCTACGCGCCGGTTTTTCGTAAGGAAGGTCTGGGTCCCGGCCTTCGCCGGGATGACGATGAAAGAAGGAAAAAATCACAGCAGCCCCAGCGACTTGAAGCTGGAGTGGGTGCCGCGGCCGATGATCAGGTGGTCGTGCACCACGATACCGAGCGCCGCGGCCGCTGCCACCACCTTCTTCGTCATCTCGATATCCGCGCGGCTGGGGTTGGGGTCGCCCGACGGGTGGTTGTGGACCAGGATCACCGCCGTGGCGTCCAGCTCCAGCGCCCGCTTGGCGACCTCGCGCGGATAGACCGGCGTGTGGTCGATGGTGCCCTGCTGCTGCACCTCGTCGGCGATCAGCGTGTTCTTGCGGTCGAGGAACAGGATGCGGAATTGCTCCTTGTTCTCGTAGGCCATGGCCGCCTGGCAGTATTCCAGAACGGCGTTCCACGAACTCAGCATTGGCCGGCCCAGCGCCTGCGCCCGCGTCAGCCGCAGGCCGGCCTCGCGCACCAGCTTGAGGGCGGCGACGATGCCGTCGCCCACGCCCTTCACCTCGGCGAGGCGCTCGGGCGGCGCGCTCAGCACGTCGGCGAGGCTGCCGAAGCGGTCGATCAGCGCCTTGGCCAGCGGCTTGGTGTCGCCGCGGGGAAGGGCGCTGAACAGCAGCATCTCGAGCACCTCGTAGTCGGGCATGGAAGACGCGCCGCCGTTCATGAAGCGGTCGCGCAGACGCTGCCGGTGTCCCAGATGGTGTGGCTTTTCTTCCGTCACGGCCCCCAACCCGACGGCATGCCGTCTCAGACGGTGTAGGGCGGCTTGTCCAGGCCGCTCGGCGAGGCGGTGAACACCTCGTAGCCGGTGTCTGTGACGGCGATGGAATGCTCGAACTGCGCCGACAGCGACCGGTCGCGGGTCACCGCCGTCCAGCCGTCCGACAGGATCTTCACGTCGTAGCGGCCCAGATTGACCATGGGCTCGATGGTGAAGAACATGCCCGGCCGCAGGATCACGCCCGAATGGGGCTCGCCGTAATGCAGCACGTTGGGCGCGTCGTGGAAGATCTTGCCCAGGCCGTGGCCGCAGAAGTCGCGCACCACCGAGCAGCGCTCGGCCTCGGCATAGCTCTGGATGGCATGGCCGATGTCGCCCAGCGTCGCGCCCGGTTTCACCTGGCGGATGCCGCGCCACATGGCCTCGAAGGTGATGTCGCACAGCCGGCGCGCCTTTACCGAGACGTCGCCGACCAGGTACATGCGGCTGGAATCGCCATGCCAGCCATCGACGGTGGGCGTCACGTCGATGTTCAGGATGTCGCCGTCCTTAAGCTGCTTGTCTCCGGGAATGCCGTGGCAAACCACATGGTTGATCGAGGTGCAGATGCTCTTGGGGAAGCCGCGGTAGCCCAGCGGCGCGGGGATGCCGCCACGTTCGATGATGAAGTCGTGGCACAGCTTGTCGAGATATTCGGTGGTCGCGCCCGGCTGCACGTAGGGCGCGATGAAGTCGAGGGTCTCGGCGGCCAGGCGTGC
>JBKJNE010000315.1:0-5912 GCA_046596015.1 Alphaproteobacteria bacterium | reverse complement strand
GTCCAGACCGCCGCAGTGCGGGCACGACGGGTTGCCGCCCCATATGATCGCCTCAAGATGGGCGTAGGCGGCGGCTTCATCGTGGAAGTAGGGTTTGCTCAGGATGCTCATGGATCGGTCCTCGTTCGATAGACCGATTATACACCGTTTTCAGTTGGGTTTGTCAAGTATACAATCGCCAATTTTTTAGCGTTGGTCGGGGGCGCCGATCATATCGGCCAGCCCGTAAACCGCCACCGCGTTGTCGCGCAGGAACGGCGCCCACAGGCTGTCGCGCAGCGGCAGGTCGTCCATCTCGGCGAACACCCGGTCCCAGCCGAGCAGCGGGTAGTAGCCGGCGAACAGCAGCTTGTTCGGCGCGCGCTTGTTGCAGAAGTCGAGGACGTCGCGCGGGTAGTATTTCGGCGCGAAGGCCGAGGTGGAATAGAACAGGTTCGGCCATTTCAGCAGCAGCTTGCAGACCAGCCCGGTCCACGGCTCGCCGCCGTGCCGCATCACCACCTTCAGCTCGGGGAAGAACCAGGCGATCTCGTCGAGCAGCCCGGGATGCTGGTACTTGTAGGGCACGCGCGGCCCGGGCACGCCGACGAATACGTTGATCGGCAGGCCCAGCTCGATGCACTTGGCGTAAACCGGGTACCACTTCTTGTCGTCGATGGCGGCGGGCGGGTTGATGAATCCGGGCGCCACGGTGACCGACTTCACGTTGCGGTGGAGTTTCGCCGTCTGCTCGATGCCCCGCACCGCGTCCATCCCCCTGTTGCAGTCGACCCAGACCTCGCCGATGAACCGGTCCGGCCAGCGCTCGAACAGCGCCAGCGCCGGTTCGGGATTGTCCGGGTCGATCCTGATCTGCGAGATCGCCACGTTGTGCGCGTCCATGGCGGCGACGACCTGCGCCGGATCCTTCGCCTCGTCCTTGCGGCCGCCGCCGTCGCCGAACAGATATTCGACCGGGCTGCCCTTGGCCGGCGCGCCCTTCACCGGCGAGGCCAGCCGGCTGCTCCACGCCTCGCCTTCGCCCAGCGGCAGCGATACCATCAGGTCGATGGCGGGAATCGATGTCGGACGCGGCATGGCTGTCTCCCCATTTTCGGGAAACAGCCTATCCGCCCGCCATATACCGGCGGAAGCGGTTTGTTGGACGCCCGCCGGACGCCCTTGTGCGCCGGACACGCTGGACCAATAGTAGGCCAACCACCATTGACGAGGCCGCGCTTGGGGCACGCCAACAAGGACTCCCGCCCGTTTCCCCTATTGCTGACCGCGCTTCTGGTTATCGCCGGGATGGCCATCGCCGTGCTGGCCGCCGAACCGCTGGCGCTGCTGCCCCTGCGCATCCAGCGCAACTACAACGAGGGCTGGGGCGCGCTGTTCACCGACGTGGCGTTGGCGGGCGGCGACCTCTATCCGCCGCCGGGCGCCTTCATCGCCAACAACTATCCGCCCCTGTCGTTCTACCTTGTCGGCCTGCTGGGCGGCGTGATCGACGACCACGTGATCGCGCTTCGGCTCATCGCGCTGATCTCCTACCTTGCCGTCACGGCGAGTATCTGGCGGGCAGTGCTGGCCGTATCCGGATCCCGTCGCTGGGCGACCGCGTCAAGCGTGGTGTTCCTGGTCTACGGGGTGAGCGTGTTCCAGGGGTATTTCGCCATGGCCGACCCCCAATGGCTCGCCCATGCGGTCGCCGCGCCGGCGCTCGTGCTGCTGCTGCGGCGGCCGGTGAGGCAGTTGCCCGCCTGCGACATCGTTGCCGCCTGCCTGCTGATGCTGGTGTCCGGCCTGATCAAGCACAACCTGCTGGCGATGCCCGTGTCGGTGACCCTGTGGCTGGCCTGTCACGACCGGCGCGGCCTGGCGATCTGGCTGGCAACGGCCGCCGCGGGAGCGGCCGCGGCCGGCGCCGCCCTGTATGGCCTGTACGGAACCGACCTGTTCGCCAGCGTCGCGGGCCATCACCGGTCGATGCGGCTCGGCAACGTCATTCCCCTGCCGCGGGAGTTGCGCTCGCTGCTGCCGCTGGGAGCTGGCGCGCTTGTGCTGCTGCTGTACCGCCGGGGCGACCCTCGCGCGCGGCTGGTCCTGATCTTCGCCGTCGTCGCGGGCGCCTGGGGTCTGTTGCAGCGCCTGGGCGATGGGGTCACCTACAACGCCCAGTTCGAAATGTTCATCGCCCTGACCATCGCCGCCGGGGCCGGGATGGCTGCCGTTGATGCCGAGGGCCGTTGGCGGACGCGCGGCGGCTGGCCGGCCCGGGCCTGCATCGTGCTGTTGTTCCTGCCCCTGGCGCTTCAGGCCGGCTCGATGCTTTGGAACGCGCCGCATCGGCTGGCGGCGCTGCCTCGGCGCCTCCACGACTGGGAGGCGCTCACCGCGTCCGTGGCGGTACAGCCTGGCCCCGTCGCCTGCGAGCGCCTCGCCGTCTGTTACTGGGCGGGGAAAGGCTTCGAGCTGGATTTCTTCAATTACGGGCAAAGACTCTATGCCGGCGCCTCCAGTCCGGAGGACTTCGAGACGCTGATGCGCAGCCGCCGCCTGCGCCTGATCCTGGTGGAGACGAGGATGCTCGGCGCCAATCCGCGCCCCGCGTTTCCGCCGGCATCGGTCGCGGTCATGCTGCAATACTACCGGCCTGAACCGACCCCGATGGCGGACTACATGATCATGCTGCCCTCGCCCTAGGGCGAGGGCAGTGCCGGGGTTCTCAGTCCTTCAGCATGTTCATGGCGGCCTGGCGCTCGCCGGGCTTCAGCTTCAGGAACAGGGCGCGCGCCTTCTTGATGTCGCCGGCCTCGCCGGTCTCCGAGGCGGTGCGCAGCGCCACCACCGTCGGATGGGCGGCGTTGAGGATGAAGGTCAGCGCCTTGGCCAAGCGGCCCATGGCGGCGCGGTCGATGGCGGTTTCGGTCATGCTGGCGGTCCCGATGCGGTTTCCGGTCGAGAGGTTCTAGCCTATTTCCCGATCATCATGGCGGCGATTTTCTCGAGGCGCGGACCGAAGGGCGGGCGCAGCGCGCCGCCGAAATTCAGCGCCGACTGCTTCAGCACCGACTTGGCGTGGCTGAACGTCCGGAAGCCCGCCTCGCCGTGATAGGCGCCGGTGCCGCTGGGGCCGACACCGCCGAACGGCAGCTCCTCGACCGCCACATGCAGCAGCGTGTCGTTCACCGTCATGCCGCCGGCCGTGGTGCGCTCGATCACCCGGCGCTGGGCGGACACGTCGTTGCTGAAATGATAGAGGGCAAGTGGCCGGTCGTGGGCGTTGACGTAGTCGATGGCCTCGCCCAGGTCCGCATAGGTCTTCACCGGCAGCACCGGGCCGAAGATCTCCTCCTGCATCACCTTCATGTCGTCGGTCGGATCGAAGATCAGGGTGGGCGCGATCTTGCGCTGGTTGCCCAGCTCCTCGCCGCCCGGATTGATCTGCTCGATGCGCGCGCCCCTGGCGCGCGCGTCGTCGATCAGCCCGTTGATCCGTTCGAAGTGCCGGTCGGCGACGATGGAGGTGTAATCCGGATTCGCCGCCAGCGTCGGGTACATCGCGGCGATCTGGGCCGACAGGGCGCGGCCGAACAGCTCGGCCTTGCCCGCCGGGACGAAGGCGTAGTCGGGCGCGATGCAGGTCTGGCCGGCATTGAGCAGCTTGCCCAGGGCGATGGAGCTGGCGGCCTTGTCCAGGTCGTAGTCGTCGCCGACGATGACCGGCGACTTGCCGCCCAGCTCCAGCGTGACCGGCACCAGGTTCTCGGCGGCGGCCATCATCACCCGGCGGCCGGTGGCGGTGGAGCCGGTGAACATCAGGTGGTCGAACTTCTGACGGCTGAACTCTGCCGCCACGTCGGGGCCGCCCTCGATCACCGCCACGCGCTCCTCGCCGAACACCTCCGCCAGCATCCGCGCCAGCAGCGCGGCGACGCCGGGCGTGAACTCGGAAGGCTTCAGCATCACCCGGTTGCCGGCCGCCAGCGCCTGGCCCAGCGGCACCAGCGAGAGTTGGAACGGGTAGTTCCAGGGCGCCATGATGCCGATGACGCCGAGCGGCTGGTAATACACGCGCGCGCTGGCGAAGGGATGCTGCAGGCGGTTGAGCGGGCGCGTGGCCGGCTTCATCCACGACGCCAGGTGCTTCCCCGAATGCTTCAGCGACATGACCGTGGCCATGGCCTCCGCCAGCAAGGTCTCGTGCCGGCTGCGGTTGCCGAAGTCCTCGCTGACAACCTCGCCCATCCGGTCGCGGTATTTGCGCACCTGGCCTTCGAGCGCCGCCAGATGCGCCTTGCGGTCGGCCAGGCCGGGAGGCCCGTCGCGCAGGAACGCCTTGCGTTGCAGTTCCAGGACATCGCTGATCGGTCGGTTCATCGTTGCCTCCTCGGTTCGAGCGGCATTCTACGCCCTGTTACCGGGAAGTAAACGCGGCGGATCGCCGAAGCGCCCACCGGTTTTCTAACGATTGGCGTAAACTGTGGACGCGACTCAGGGGAGAGCGGACATGAACGGCAACACCCAGGCATACGAGTTGCTGATGGTGGGCGTGGGCCAGTTGGCGACCGGCACCGGCAGCATCCAGGACAGGCTGCACTCGGCGCTGCTGGAGTTCCACCAGCTGGAGACGGCGGGCTTTCCCTCGGAAGAAACGCGGCACAAGTTCGCCTACCTGATGAAGGCGCTGGGCGTGGACAATGTGGGGCGCGACCAGGTGGGCGCCAACCTCAACGGCCTGAGCGAGGCAGAAGCCGCGCAATACGCGCGCCGCGTCTACGATCTTTTCCTCGACACCGCGCGGGATTACTTCCGCCGCGGATAGCCGACGGCGGACAGGACGCCAAAAGAGCGCATGATGATCGATGACACGCTGGCGACGCGCTGGACGCTGAGACGCATTCGGGTCGTCCATACGGCTGCGTGGGCCATCTTCGCGGGTTCGATCGTGGCCATTCCGGTCATGACGATGACAGGTTGGCTCGCCATCGCGGCGTGGCTCAGCCTGCTGGTCTGGGTGGAAGTCGCCATCCTCGCCGCGAACCGCCTTCGCTGCCCGCTGACCGCCGTGGCCGCACGCTACACCGATGATCGATCGGACAATTTCGACATTTTCCTTCCGGTTTGGCTCGCCAGGTACAACAAGCTCATCTTCGGATCGCTGTTCGCGGCCGGCGAACTGTTCCTGCTCGCGCGCTGGACGGGAGCGATATAGAGCGCTTTCAGCCAAGGCGGGATCGCCTTGGCGTCCGAAAGCCGCGGCGACAAACGCTAGCGTGGTTCAGCGGTAGCTGAAACCGCGCTAGTCTGCGCGTTCAGAAAAGGGAGAGATGGAATGATCGGGATGCTGATCCGCCTGAAGGTGCTCGAGCACAAAGTGGCGGAGTTCGAGACGCTGGTATCGACGCTGGTGGCCAACATCCACGCCAACGAGCCCGAGCCGAAGATGTACGAGGTGCGGCGCGTGAAGGACCAGCCGCGCACCTATGTGTACTTCGTCGCGTTCAACGACCAGGCGGCCAACGACGCCTATGCCGATGCGCCCTATCACCGCAACGCGGCGCCGTCGATCATGGCCTGTCTCGACGGCGACCCGGTCTACGAGACGCTTGAAGCGTTCTACTGATATTCCTGATCTCGCTGGCCCATCGCGGCGTGGCGCATCGCCAGGCTCGGCGCGGTGGACGACGATGACGGCCGAGTGCCACGATCGTGGCCGGGTAACAAGGAGATCCGCCATGGCACGCGTGCATGTCACCCAGAAATCAGCGCCCTATCAGGTGGAGGTCAAGGCCGGCGGATACAGCCTGACGGCGGACGAGCCGCCTGCGCTGGGCGGCGGCGGCAGCGGACCCGCGCCCTACGAGCTGTTGCTGGGCGCGCTGGGCGCCTGCACGGCGATCACGCTGCGCATGTATGCCGAACGCAAG
>JBKJNE010000220.1:0-13686 GCA_046596015.1 Alphaproteobacteria bacterium | reverse complement strand
TCGACCGAGGCGGACTGGGCGTCCTCTTCCTCGGTGGCGCTGCCGATCTCGATATAGATGTTCTTGGTGATGTACTTGCCGCCGCGGATCACCGGCTTGCCGGCGCCGTCCTCGTCGTCGGCGCCGGGTCGGTCGAGCGTGCCGATGGTCAGCCGATCCAGACTGAACGCCCCGCGCAGCTTGCCGATGACGTCCAGGCCCGAGCCGGACGAGCCCAGCGAGGCGACGGCGGCGGCGAGCTGGGCGGCCTCGAACGCCGACAGGTTCTGCCTGCCCTGGCCGAACAGCACGCGGGAGATGATCTCGTCCTGCGGCATCTCCGGGTTGGACGACAGCTTGATCTGCGGGTTGGAGGCGAGCCCAGTCAGCCTGATCTCGGCGGTCAGCGCCGTCACCGAATAGACCGCGCGGGCGGTGATGACCGGGTCGAGGTCGGTGCCGCCCAGCAGCTCGATGCGCGAGCCGTCCTGGAGAACGAACCGGCGGCCGGCGAAGTCGAATTCGCCCTTCACCAGATCGACCCGTCCCTGCATGGCGAGCTGATCGGTGGTGCCGCGAAGGCGGACCTGGCCGCGCCATTCGGAATCGAGGCCGCGGCCGCGCACGAAAATGCGGTTGCCCGCGGTGACGTTGATCCTGAGCCGCGTCTTGAAGGTGTTCTCCGTCTGCTTCTCCGGCAGGCTGATAAGGCCCGGCGGCCGGTTCAGCTCGACCACGTAGAGCTTGACGAAATCGTCCGACGCCCTGGCGTTCAGGGTGTACTCGGCCTCGTTGACCGTGGCCTCGCCCTTGAGCAGCGCGCCGTCCTTGTCCTGGGTGTACTGGATCTGGCCGGTGGCGCGCGCCGTCATGTCGCGCAGCTTCAGGATACGCGCCTTGGTGAACCGGGCGCTGATGTCGGCCTGCATGCCGCCCGGCGCCAACGGCTTCACCCAGCCGGACAGCACGATGGAGCCCTTGGTGCCGTCGGTCGCATTGGTCGCCGGCAGCTCCAGCAAACTGTCCTTGAGCACGAAGCGCACGTTGGCAGCCTCGATCCTGGTGCCGGTCGAAAGATTGCGGTAGGTCATGCCGGCGATGGCGAAGTTGCCGTTCAGCGTCGGATCGGCGACCGAGCCGGTGACCAGCGCGTCCACCGTCGCCCGGCCGCCGAGGATGTGCTCGTAGGCGCCGGTCAGCGGCCACAGATAGGCCAGCTCGGCGTTGCCCTTGAGCTGCATGGTCAGCGGCTTGTCGACCTCGACGGCGAGCGCGAACGGGCCCCTGGTGCCGCGCGCCACCGGCAGATCGAGTACGATGTCGAGCGCCCGCTCGCTGCTGGTGTCCAGGGTCAGCCCGCCCTTCACCCGGCCGCCCGCCAGCGTCACATTACCCTTGAGGTCGACGGGCCTGCGGTCGAGCGTGTCCTCGACGATCAGGTTGGCAACGTGGAGCTTGGCGCTGCCGCGCGGCACGCCGCCGGTGAAATCGATCTCGCCGTCGATGGTCAGCTTGCCGGCCACAGCCTGGCCGTCGGTCAGCGCCGACAGTGCCGCCAGGTCCAGGCCCTTGCCAGAGATCTTCGCGGTGCCGCCGCTGTCGCGCAGGGTCGCCTGCAGCTCCAGCGGCGCGCCATTGTAGCTCATCCGGACCGGGCCGATGTCGGTGCGGCCCTTGGCCAGCACCGCCGTGGCCGGCGCCGACAGGGCGATCTTCTGGCCGGCGATGGTGCCGTCCAGGCTGTCGAGGGTGAGGGTGTTGGGCGCGGCCAGCACCGCCCGGTCCGCGCGTCCCTTCAGCGACAGGGCGAGCGGTCCTTGGAACTCGCCCTTGGCCGATGCGGCAAACGTCAGCCCTCCGCCGTTCGGCGTGACGGTGGCATTGACGCTGGCCAGCTTGGCGCGGTCATAGACGATGTCCTTACCGTCCAGCGTGATTCGGCGCACGTCGAGGGCGTCGCCGATGGCGACGTCGCCCTTGAGTTGCGCGCTTGCGACGGTGACGGCGGTGTCGCCGCCGGTCGAGAAGGATGCCTTGGCCACTGTCAGGTCGAAACGCAGGCCCTGCGTGTCACCCTCCGGATCGAGCAGCACCGTGCCGTTGACGGATCCGGCGGCGGGCGTGCCGGCAAGCGCGGTCATCACGCCGCGTCCTGACAGGCGCAGGTCGAGCCTGCCGCTCATCGGCGCGCCAAGGCTCGCGGCGGCCAGGTCGCCCGACAGGCTCGCCGACTTGCCCTTCAGCTCGACGGGGTCGGCCCTCCACGCACCGCTTTCGTCGAACACGAATGGCACGGAAGCGGTCACCGGCTCGCCGTCCATGGCCAAGGCCGCGTCGATCCGGCCGCGCGGCGCGCCGGCCACGTCGACTGCCTCGGCGGTCAGCGTCACGCCGGTCAGCCGGACGCCGGACAGCGACGCCTGCGCCAGCGCCGTGCGCAGGGTCACGTCGGGCGAGGCGGTGTCGCCCTTCAGCGTGCCGGTCACGGTCACGGGTCCCGAGGCCTTCAGCGCGCCGTTGCCGGTAAGGCTGGCGATATTGGCGAAACGCGCCTCATAGGCGGCGTCGATGGTCTCACCGATCCGGCCTTTCAGGCTGGCCGTCACCTGCGCGCCGGTGACGGCGCCGTCCAGTTCGCCCTGTCCGCCGCCGGCGGGATCGTCGAGCACCAGCCGGAACGTCGGCGACGGACCCAGCAGGGCCGAAAGCCGCGCGTCGGCCAGCCTCAATCCCTTGCCTGCGCCCTTCGCCCTGACCATCAGCCGGCCGCTGTCGGGCCGCCATTCGAAGGTGCCGTCGGCGTCGATGCCGCCGCGCACGCCCGCGTCCACCCAGCGGCCCAAATCGGCGACCGCGACGGTGGCCGAGCCCTTCACCGACAGCGGCGACAGGATCACGTCGCCCTTGGCCGCGATGCGCGAGCCGCCGTCGGAAAGCTGGAGGTTGGCGATGGAGACGCGGCCCTTCGCCGGGTCGTAGCGGCCATCGAGCACCCAGTCGGCGCGCAGGTTCCGCTCGCCCGCATCGACGCCCTCCAGCGCGCCCTTGCCGGCAAGCGCATAGACCATGGCCTTGCCCGCGCCCATGGCGGTCAGGCTGACGTCGCCGGACACCTTGCGCGCCGCGAAGCCGTCGCCGGCGAGCTGGTCGACGGCGATGGCGGCCTTGATGTTGGGGCCGTCACCGGTCTGTGTCACCGCGCCGGCGAGCGAGGCGGTGCCGTAGGTCCAGCCGTCCAGCACCGGTGCGAACCAGGCGGCGTTGCTGGACACGATGGAGAAGCGCGGCGACAGCATGGCCTTCCTGTCGGCCAGGCTTCCCGCCAGCCTTATGTCGGCGCCTTCGTTGACGATGCTCGCGGTGTAGGCATCGGGCATGCCGTCCTTCAGCCTGAGGTCGAAGATCACGCGCGGCGCGCCGATCAGCGCGGTGATCTCGTCCTTGGGCAGGAACGGCCGCGGATCGAGCAGGCCCTCGATGTGCAGCCGGTCGCTGACGGCGATGTCGAGCGCGGCGATGGCCGTGTCGCCGCGCCTGCCGTCCAGCCGGCCGCGCCAGTTCTTCACCGATCCCTGGCCCGACAGCACCAGCGAGATGTCGCCCTGCTCGCCGGGGAACAGGAATTCGCCAAGGCCCTGGCCGGCCTTGCTGGCCAGCCTGCCGTCCAGCACCAGCCGGTCCTTGCCCGGGTCGTACTCCACCGCGAGGCGGACATACTCGCCCTGATGGGCCTGTGGCGCGAGGGCGAGGCGCAGCTCGACGACAGGGTCGGTGGTCCAGCGGCCGGCGCCCACCAGGGTGAACACGGCCGGCGACTTCCCAAAGCGAACCTCGTCCACCTTCAGCCGGTCGAGCCGGACGTCGACCGGCAGGTGGGGCAGTTCGGTCGGCAGCGGCTCGTCGGGGCCGGGCGGCGCCGCCGCCAGCGACAGGCGTTTGGCCGTCAGCGTCTCCACCCGGACGCGCCCCGTCAGCAGACCCAGATGGCGCCAGCGCAGGCCGATGCCCTCGGCGACGACCGTGTTCTTGCCGCGTTCGGTGATGACGATGCGCTTGATGGCGACGTCGGACAGCGGATCGCCGTCGAGGCCGTCGACGGTGGCGACGGTCCGCGTCGCCGGGTCGCTCAGCGCGTCCTCGAGGATGCCCTCGATGACGCCGTTGAACAGGCCCAGCCGCACCAGCACATAGAGCAGGACGGCAGTGAGCAGCAGGCCGCCCAGCACGAAGGCCGGGATCCTCAGCCGCCGCGCCATGCCCATGCGCTCTATCGCCGCCTCCGCCATCAGAACGCCTGTCCTATGCTGACATAGATATGGAACTTGCTGTCGTCGGGCTGCTTGTTGATCGGGAACGCGACGTCGAGCCTGATGGGTCCGAAGCCGGTGTAGTAGCGCACGCCGATGCCCGCGCCCCAGCGCAGCTTGCGCGAGAAATCAGGCAATTCGCTGTCGAACACGCTGCCGCCCTCGAAGAACGGCACCACGCCCCAGCCATCGTTGATCTTGATGCGCATTTCGGTGCCGACCTCGAACAGCGACATACCGCCGATGGGCTCGCCTGCCGGGTCTTTCGGGCCGATAGCCTGGTAACCATAGCCGCGGATGGAACTGCCGCCGCCCGAGTAGAACCGCTTCGACGCCGGTACGCGGCGGATGTCGTCGGCGCCGAACAGCATGCCCACCTTGACCCGGCTGGCCGACACGAAGCGCCCGGCGTCGTCGAGCCGGAAATAGACCCGGGCGGTGCCCTCCATGGAAACGAAGTGCTTGCCGTCGCCGAACACCGCGTAGGGCGACACCTTGCCATCCAGCCGGTACCCCTTGGTCGGGTCCAGCAGATTGTCGCTGTGGTCGTAGGAGACGATGGCCGGGAGGCCGACCAGCAGGTTCTTCGACGGCGCGAAGGCGTCACGGGTGTCGAGGTACGCGACTTCCGGGCCGACCCGGACCCGCAGCCGCTTGGTCACCTCGCGCTCGACCGCGGCGCGCAGCACGCCGCGATATTCCAGGAACGCATCGGTGTCCTCGCGTGCCGCTTCGGCGCCGAACAACAGCTTCTGGTCCTTGCGCAGGAAGCGCGGCTTGGTCAGGTCGGCCTTGAACTGCAGCAACTTCTGGTCGCCTTCCAGCTCCAGCACCAGCCGCTCGCCGGCGCCGAAGATGTTGCGGTGCTCCCAGAACACCGAGCCGCCGAAGCCGTTGACGGTGGAATAGGAAGCGGTGGCGCCGACCGACCGGTGCTTGGCCTCGCGCAGCCTTATCTTGACCGGCTGCCGGTCGCCCTGCAGCGGATCGTCGGTGTCGACCCGGATCGAGGCGAACAGATTCATCTCGGTCAACTCCTGTCGGAACGCCTCGATCTTGCGGCTGTCATAGACGTCGCCGGTCTTCCAGGTGACGGCCTTCATGACATAGCCGGGCTTCACCGTCGCCAGCCCGTCCAGCTTGATCTCGCCGAAACGCACCAGCGGCCCGGTGTCGATCCGCACCCTGGCGGTCAGCTTGCGGTCCTTGTGGTCGGCCTTGAAGTCCTGCACCGCCAGCTTGGCGCGTGGATAGCCGAACTCGGGCAGCTTGCCCATCACCTGTCCGAACGCCATGGCCACGGTCTCGCTGCGCGCCGCCTGCCCGACCTGCTCCTCGGCGGTCTTCCGCGCCTCGTCCTTGACCGATTGGGGCAGCGACGTGGGCCCGGTCAGCTCGATGACATAGGCGCCGATGGTGAAGCGGTCGGCGGGCTCCACGTTGATGGCGACCCGGATCGGCTTGGCGTTGCGGTCGATCTCGTAGGTGATCTTCGCGCCGTAGAAGCCCTCCGAGCGCAGCACGTCGGCGAAGCCGGTGATGTCGCGGCGGATTCGGGCGCGCAAATCCCAGATCGACGCCGGCTCCTCCTTGCGCAGCCGCACCAGGTCCGAGCGGTCCTTCAGCAGCTTCTCCAGCCCGGTCTTCTCCAGGCCGTTGATGTCGATCCGGTAGGCATAGGACGGCATGCCCCGCGCGGCGCGCTTGCGGTCTTCGGCCTCCGCCTCCTGCTTCTTGTCCTCGTCGAGTTGCCGGGTCTCTTCCTTCAGGCGCTTGCGCTCGGCCTTCTCGGCCTTCTTCTCCGCCTTGGTCATGCCGGGCGGCGCTTCCGGCTGCGCCAGGGTGGACTGGGCGCGGGCCGTATGCGCGCCAACAGCCAGCGCGAGCACGGCGCCTGCCATTATTGCGCCCGCCATCACTGCGATTGTCTTCAAGGCCGCCCGAATCACCGCTCTCCATCTGGTGGGCGGCATGGCCGCCGCACTGGCCGCCCCCGGTCCGCCCCTCTCGGGAGCTAACGCGGCGGCGCGCGATTGGTTCTTCCGTGGTTGCGTGCCGCGCCAGCCTCCGCGCCAGTTTGCCATAGGTGTCTCGGCGCAGGCCACCCGTGCGCGCACATTCCCCTACCGCTTTGTGATGTCTTGATGAAAGCACTTATCCGCGGTTGTTTATCATCCTCGGGTCCGTTATGATTTTAGCTCAAATGTGCAGCGAGGCTGGCCATCACTTCGGTGCGCATGGGGCGGAGTTATCCGCTTGAGGGGGAATGAGGCCAAATATTTTCTGGGGGGCTACCAATGAACAACTCTCGCATCCTTGCTTCGGCCAGCGTGTTCGCGCTGCTGTCCGCGGCTGGCGTCTCCGGCGCGCAGGCGACCACGCTGACCTATGACCTGAGCGTGATTCCGCCGACCCTGGTAGCGGCCAGCTTCTCGCATGGCGCGGGCACGGTTCAGTCGAACAACACCACGTCGATCTCGGCGAGTTCCGCCAACGTGACCCTGGTCATGCCGCCAGCCTTCACCCCGGCGGACGTCGAGGGCGGCACGATCAATGCCCTCGCGGACTACAACACCATCTTCTCGCTGGCGGTCGGCAACGCCGCCGTCACCCCGATCATCGTCAATGGCCTCTATACCGACAGCGACGACACGGATCCCGGCGCCTTTGTCGACCTCAAGGTGGTGACGGGCGGCGCCTATGCCACGGCGCCGCAGCTGAATGCGGGCGTCAGCATCACCGCATCGACCAGCAATGGCCACATCAATTCGGCGTTCGAGGATCTGGGTACCGGCAGCTCGGTGATTCTCGACAATCTGGGAATCCTGTCCGACGCCAGCGGCAACCTGGCGTCGACCGAAATCTCCGGCGTCCTCAATCCGCTGTTCAGCAACGCCGACGTTGGCTCGTCGCTGCTGACCAACCCGGGCGCGCCGAACGAGCTGGTGGTGTCCGGCGGCCTGCTCGCCGCCTCGACGCAGCAGAACATCGGCCTGACCGGCGCCAGCGCGGCGGTGACCGGATCGCGGATCGGCTCGTCGGCGGTCGTCGACGGCACCCCGACCAGCCTGGTCGGCATCAACCTGGACCTGACCAACAACACCGTCCGGGCGCAGTTCACCGGCAACGAAGCCGCGAACCTGATCGACATCGACCTGGTCGACGGCGCGGATGTCGGCTTCACCAAGCTCGATGGCTCGGCGGGCGCCGTCAGCGTCCAGGCCAGCCAGGGTGTCGTTGCCTTCACCGCGTCGGTGACGGATTCGACCATCGAGATCGGCAACACCAACAAGACGTCGGCCAATCTGGCCGATGACGTCGCCGTCGCCGACCTGAACACGACCACCATCGATTTCACCGGCAATTCGATCCTGGCGGCCGCCTCGGACAACAGTTCGCTCAACCGGGTCCTGCTCGACGACGTGAGCCTGGATGGCAACGCCGTTGCCGGTGGCCAGCAGAACTCGTTCACCGTGGGCGCGCCGGACGTGGCCAGCGTGGCGGCCGACCTGTTCGTGCAGAACGTGCAGTACAGCGACGTCGCCGTCACCGCCACGGTGACCAACGGCGACCTCAACGTCAACGTCTCCGACATGACGTCCAGCGTGATCAACGCCACCGGCAACTCGATCGCGGCGACCGCCAGCGGCAGCGAGGCCGTCAACCTCATCGACGTGACCAAGGCCACCTCCCTCAGCGGCATCGCGGCGATCAACAACGCCCAGTATACCGAAGGGCTGCAGACGGCCACGGTCGTGGGCAGCGAACTCTTCGTGCGCGCCGCCGGCGATGCGGGCGCGGCCGGCACCGTGACCGGCGACGGCATCTATGTCGACGGCAACTTCATCTATGCCGAGGCGGTCGGCAACTCGCAGGACAGCAGCCTCGAAATCGACAAGGGCAACACGGTCACCGGCCTTGGCGGCGCGGGGGCGCCGACCATTTCGGTCAACCACGTGACCACGACGGGTGGCGTCGAGGCCGACTTCAGCGTGCTGAACGCCCAGGTCCTGGACGGCGGCGGCGCGGTCGCGTCCACCGATACCCGGATCATCTCGTGGACGGCGCGCAATGGCGGCGTCGGCTCCGCGATCACCGACGCGACGGTCAGCGTCTCCGACAACCAGATCTACGCCCAGGCGATCGGCAACCTGTCGAGCGAATCCAGCATCACAATCGACGCCAACTCGCTGGCAGGCGGCGGATCGAGCGGTACGGTCGGCCTGGTGAATTCCCAGACCGTCGAGGACGGCGCGCAGCTGTCGGCCACGCTGACCTCGTCCACCGACACCACGCTGATCGAGGTGGACGCATTCCCGAACACCTTCAGCAAGGCCGCCGTCAACGTCGACGATAACGCGATGAGCGCCTTCGTCTGGGGCAACCTGGTCGAGGCGTCCACCAACTCGATCACGCTCACCGGCGGCTCGATCTCCGACGGTACCTTCGATCTCCCGGCGGCCAGTGTCGACCGCACGGGCACGGCGCTGGTCACGACCGTCGACGCGGGCTTCGCGCTGCTCAACGACCAGTCCGTCGAGGACCTGGAGGGCGCCATCGTCACCGCGGTCACCGGCGACGAGCCGAACCAGAGTGACTTCATCCGGCTGCGCGCCGGTTCATCGCTCACCAACATGTCGAACACCAAGGTGACGGCATCCGGCAACAAGGGAACCTCGGCCGCGACCCTGAACCAGGCCACCTCGGCCATCACCGTCGGCGGCGACACCACCATGGCGCTCAACGGCTCGCCGTCGCTGGTCAACGTGCAGTCGGTCGTCGACGAGGACAATGACGGCAGCTCGGCCGGCGTCGAGGTCGACCAGTACGACGGCGACATCAGCGTCGAGGTCGAAAGCGGCGCGTTCGACATGCTCGGCGTGGTCGTGCAGATCAACGCCAACAAGCTGCTGGCGTCGGGACGCGTCAACCTCGCCAGCAACACGATCACCGAAACCGCGCAAACCCAGACCCTGACGCTGACCTCCGCGGCCGCCGCCAACAACCTCGTCATCGACGGCCTCGAAGTGGATGTCGGCAGCGAGGTATCGCTGATCAACGATCAGTATTTCGAGAATCTGGCCGATGCCGGGGGCGGCTACGGCGTCAGTGTCGATCTCGACAATTCCGATCTCAGCATGAACATCCGCACGGCCGGCACCGATTTCGGTCTGGGCAGCGTGGCCGAGATCGACGGCAACTCGATCATGGCCCAGGCGATCGGCAACGATGCGACCAACGGCATCACGCTCAACGTCAAGAACTACACCCTGACCGGCGCGGGCGTCGGCGGTGCGCCGCAGAATGGCCCGATCGCCATGCTGGCGTCCAACCAGCAGGCAGTCGGAGAGGACAGCGACGCCGGCTTGTCCGCCACGGTGAACGCCGTGCGCTCCATCATCGACATGAACGGCCCCGGCGGCGATGTCGATGGCGATATCAGCGGCGCGACGATCACGCAGGATGCCAACGACATACGCGCCTTCGCGCAGGTCAACACCGCGATCAACACGCTGGCGGCGACCGGCACGACGCTGCCTGACGTCGAGGGCGGCGCGAACGCGCCGACCGCGACGCTGCTGGGCCCGGCGAACCAGCTGATCTTCAACGACGCGACGTTCGGCATCGGCTCGAACCAGCTCAACGCGCTGAGCGTCATCGCCGAACTCACCGGCACACCGGGCGACCCGGTGCGCATCCAGACCATCGTCGATGCCGCCGACTCGATCTCGAACACCACCATCTCGGAGAGCGGCAACAAACTGGTCGCCCAGGCGGGTGCCAACAATTCGAAGAACCGGTTGGATCTGGATTTCGTCAGCAATGACGGCCAGGCCTTCGTGGGCAACGTGCAGCAGTCGGCGAGCAGTCCCTCGGTCACCGCCAACGTCGCGAACGCGGCTATCCTGGTCGATGCCGACGGCGCCGGGGCGACCGTGATCACCGGCAGCGCCATCAATCTGAACGCCAACACCATCGCCGCGGTCGGCACCGTGAACGACGCCAGCAACATTCTGGTCTCGAAGGGCACGACCCTCATGAGCAGCTCGGACGACCTGACGCCGAACACCCTCATCGACCCTGGCACGGGCGTCATCGTGAACGCCGATTACGGCGTCATCAACGCCCAGGGCCCCCAGAGCCTGGTCGGGGTGAGCGATTCGGTGAGCACGAGCGTGAACGGCGCCACGATCCAGACCGTGGTCGATACGCTCAACAGCGGCACGCTGACCGTCGACAACAACGTGGTCGGCGCCAGCAGCACCATCCACGGCGCCTATAACGGCCTCGGCCTGTTCTCCGGCGCCGCGGTCGACGATCCGCTCGGCGTCGCGGGCGTCAGCGCCTCGGTCGCGTCGCAGCAGGTGGTCACGCAGGGCAGCACGGCCAGCGCGACCGTCACGGGCGTCAACCTGAACATCACCGTCGACAGTGCCGCCAACGCGGGCGCGAGCGCCATGTCGGTGTCCGGCAACACGACCTCGGGAACGGCCATCGGCGGCACCGTCACCAACGAGCTGGTCGTGGACTCCGGCGCGACCATCATCGGCGGCACGGCCGCGCCGACGCCGCTGGCCAGCCTGCCGACCGCGAACGGCGATTTCAACATCGTCAACTCGCAGCGGTCGGGCGACACCGTCTCGATCACGTCGGACATCGTGTCGTCCAAGATGGGGATCGACATCACGTCCCTGTCCAGCGGCGACGCCGTCACGGTCGACAACAATCTGGTGGAGTCCACGGCCCGCGGCTTCTGGGCCAGCAACACCATCAGCCTGCGCGCCGGCGCCGCCAGCGACGCGACGTCCCAGCTGATCAACTCCCAGGTGATCGGCGGCGCCGCGATCACCGCCGACATCGACACGGTGGACATCAGCGCCACCTTCGACGATGCGGCTGGCGCGGTGCTCAACGGCGCCGTCTCCGTGAGCTCAAACGACCTGCTGGCCACCGCCAGCGGCAGTGTCGCGCTGAATTCGATGACGACCTCGGCGGGCGCCACGCTCCAGGCGAGCACCGCCGGCGGCGCGACGATCTCCAATGCCGCGCCGTTCGCCTCGACGACCGGCGTGGACTACGCGGTGCTCAACTACCAGTCGAACACCGGCGGCCAGACGCCGTCGTCCGTCACTGCCACGATCGGCGGCGCTCTCGAACCCGTCACCATCGGCGTCGACGATCTCTCGGGCACTGCCGGCGTCGACAACAGCGCCATCGCGGTGAACGGGAACAACGTGCTGGCGCGGGCGACCGGCAACTATGCCGAGAACGAGCTCACCCTCGACACCGGCACGTTCCAGCATCCGTCGTCGGCCGTCCTCAACGTCCAGACCAACGCCGGCGTCACGGTTTCGTCGACCGTGGACAACGTGACGATCGGCATCGGCCTGGTCGCCGGCGGCAACATCAACGGCGCCAGCACCAACAGCTCGTTCACCATACGCGGCAACAACATCGGCGCCACGTCGATCGGCAACAGCGCCACCAACAGCATCACCGGCGACTGATCCGCGCCACGGCTCGAAACTCCCGCGAGGGCCGGAACACACGTTCCGGCCCTTTGCATTTGCGCTATGATGCGCGGTGAATTCCGGGGAGCCGCCATGATGATCTTTCGCCAGCTTTTCGATCCGCAGTCGTCGACCTACACCTATCTGCTGGCCGATCCGCGCAGCCGCGACGCGGTGCTGATCGATCCTGTGTTCGAGCAGGTCCGCCGCGAGGTGGCGCTGATCGAGGAACTGGGCCTGAACCTGAAGCTGACCATCGAGACCCATGTCCACGCCGACCACGTCACCGGCGGCTGGCTGCTTAGGCAGCGGCTGGGCAGCCGGATCGCCGTGTCGTCGCGCTCGGGCGTGCGGGGCGCCGACGTCTACTTCAACGACGGCGATCAACTGGCCTTCGGCAACCGCCACCTGATGGTGATCGCCACGCCCGGCCATACCAGCGGCTGCTCGACCTTCGTGCTCGACGACAACACCATGGCGTTCACCGGCGACTGCCTGCTGATCCGCGGCTGCGGCCGCACCGACTTCCAGCAGGGCGATCCGTCGGCCATGTACCGCTCGGTGCACGACCGCATCTTCCGCCTCCCCGACGAATGCCTGCTCTATCCGGGCCACGACTACAAGGGCTCGACGGTCACCAGCGTGGCCGAGGAGAAGCTGTTCAACCCACGCCTCGGCGAGGATATCGGCGAAGCCGACTTCGCCGGCTATATGCGCAATCTGGGCCTGCCGCACCCCAACAAGATCGACATCGCCGTGCCCGCCAATCTGCGCTGCGGCGAGCCCGAGGGCGCGGCGCTCACCGATCCCAGCGTGGCCGAGCCCGACTGGGCGCCGCTTACCTACACCTATGCGGGCCTGTGGGAGTTGCAGCCCGAATGGCTCGAGGAGCACCATGCCCAGGTGCAGATCGTCGATGTGCGCGAGCCCGCCGAATTCGACGGCATCCTCGGCCATGTGGCGGGCGCGGTGCTGATCCCGCTGGGCGAACTGAAGCAGAAGGCCGCGGCGCTCGACAAGTCCCGCCCGGTGGTGGCCGTCTGCCGGTCAGGCGCCCGCTCGGCCCAGGCGGCGGTGATGCTCGATAAGGAAGGCTTCGGCAAGGTCGCCAACCTGGCCGGCGGCATGCTCCGCTGGCGCGCCCAGCGCCTTCCGGTCGAGGGGATGGAGTAGCCCTACCCCCGCTTCCCGGCCTCGCGCAGAATCGTCGGCTCCTGCTGGTGGAACGCGCCGTTGCCGACGGCCGTCGTCGCGCCCGCGTCCACCGCCAGCGTCTGGCCGGTCACGTAGCGCGCCTCGTCGCTCGCCAGGTACAACAGCGCGTTGGCGATGTCGATCGGGAAGGCGGCGATGCCCAGCGGCGAGGACGCCTTGAACGCCGCTGCGGTCTTTTCCTCGTCGTTGACGTCGCCGGTCACCGCGCTCGCGGTCATCGGCGTCACCGTGCCGGCCGGCGCGACCGCGTTGACCCGGATGCCCGACGCCGCCAGCTCCGACGCCGCCGACCTGGTCAGGCCGACGACCGCGTGCTTGGCCGCGGTGTAGGCGTGCGGGCCCAGCCCGCCCAGGATGCCCGCCGTGCTCGAAAGCGACAGGATCACGCCGCTGCGGCGCGGCTGCATCACGCGGGCGGCGTGCTTCATGCCCAGGAACACGCCGCGCAGCAGGATGGCGATGGTGGTGTCCCAGGCTTCCACCGAGGTCTTGGCGATGGGGCCGATGGCGCCGACGATGCCGGCGTTGTTGACCATGATGTCGAGCTGGCCGAACTCGGCGACCGCCAGATCGACGGCCGCGGAAACGTCGACCTCGCGTGTTACGTCGCAGCGGACGAAGCGCGCCCGGTCGCCGAACTCGCCGGCGGCCGCGATGCCCGCCTCCGCTTGCAG
>JBKJNE010000205.1:0-5406 GCA_046596015.1 Alphaproteobacteria bacterium | reverse complement strand
ATAGCGGCGGTCGTCGGAGATGGTGAACTGGCCGAACGGCCTGACCTGATCCACCGGTGCGCCCAGGATGGCGGCGACGCCGGTTTCCTCCTCGCTCCACAGGTCGACGGTCATCTCCGGTTCCCTATCGGTCCCACCACGGAGGTGGGAGAGCGGCAGGTCCACTTCCTCGGCGAGGGCGGGGCCGGCGACGCGGACGCGGACCGGCCGCCCGCCGACCAGATAGTGGACGGTGGTGCCACAGCGCGAGAAGGCGACGTCGAATGAAGTCGAAGCGGCGTCGAAAAGGGGAGCGATGTCCATCAGACCTGCCTCGTCACGTATTGATGCGCCGCTTCACCAGAACCCGGTCCAGCAGCTTGCCCTTGTGCCGCGCCGCGATGACCCGCGCATGCCTCAGCCTCGCGGCGGCCAGTTTCAGGGGGTTCCGGATGCCGCAACCATAGATCAGATCGATGTGGTGTTTCTTGAATGGCGAGGACAGGACGCGGATCAGCTGGGTGAACGCCATGGTCCTGGGCCATTTCAGCAGCCGCAGCGCATGGCGGTGCCGAAGCCTGGCCGCGCGGCCCGGCGGCTCGTCCAGCGGCCAGGGCAGCCCCAGCAACTGCTCGGCCTGGTATAGCCGTGCCCTGAGGACGCCGGCCATCCCGGCCGCGCGCATCAGCCCGTCAACTTCGCGCCAGTCGATGTCCGCGCCGTGCCGGCGGCAAATCTGCGCCAGGTCCACCAGCTGCCGGGTCCTGATCAGGCCCAGCGTGTGGCCCTGATCCTGGACCTGGGAGTGGAAGATGTTGTGCCAGACCCTGTGGGCGGGCGACAGCACGCGCAGGCGCGGGTCGGAAGCCAGCGGCCTGCTGTTTTCCAGCGCGGTGGCGGCCGACAGCAGCGACCGCTGCTGCCCGACCCGGTGGTGCAGTTCCACGTCGGAGATGTCGCCCTGCCGCCGCATGGCGGGGTAGGTATAGACCCAGTCGTCGTTCGGTTCCTCGGTGACCGCGTAGCCTTCCGCCTGCATGGCGGCGGCGACCCGCTCGATCGCCTCGGCCGGCAGCAGGAAATCCAGGTCCCACATGAAGCGCGCGCCGATCTCGGCCGGCGGGGCCTCCATGAGGGTCGCGCCGCCTTTCAGGATCGCGGGCGTCACGCCCAGCCGTTCGCAGATGTCCACCACGTTCCGACCTTGGTCCCGAATGCGCTCGTTGCGGAGGACATTCATCATGTGGCGCCGCTGCAGGGCGCCGCGCACGGCGGCGGGAACGCGCTCGATCAGGCCCTTGCCGTTCAGGCTCAGCCAGAGGGCCGGCGCCAGACTACCGGCGTCGGCCGATGCGACCAGCGCGGTCCAGGCTTGTTCGTCTTCCGGCGCTGGAAGAGCCCGGCCGAGCATGTCGCGGGTCGCCGGCCTGTCATCGATCGACAGGCAATGGCAAAGCAGCAGATGGGGAATCATCACGTCGTCCGGCCCGTCGATTCTGTCGTTTACACTAGAGCGGTTTCGGCCAGCGCTGAACCACTCTTGCGTTTCTCGCCGCGGCTTTCGGACGCCAAGGCGATTCCGCCTTGGCTGAAAGCGATCCAGGGCGCCGATGATGGCCGGTACAGGGCGTCATCCGATCGGTCCGCCGGGCGCCGTGCCCGGCAACGGCGTGCCCTCGCAGCCCGGCAAAGCGACGCCGAGCACGGCCCCGACCGTCGCGGCCAAGTCTTCCACCGGCCGGGGCGTGGCCGCGAGGCCGGCTTGCAGACCGCCGCCCGCGGCGATCAGCAATCCACCGGGTACATGCGCCCCGGTCCTCGGCGTTCCCGCGGGGCTCCGTATGAGGCCGACCTTGCGGGATGCGGCCGATGTGGCACGTCGGGACAGGTTCCAGAACACCAGCAGGTCGGGCAGGTGCGATACCACCGGGCCGGCATAGAGCTGGCCGATGGGCACCACATCGTCGATCAACCGCTCGCCGGTTTCCGGGTCCACGATATCGAGCAGATCGCGCGAAAGCCGGGCACAGAAGGCGTCGGCCTCGGCGCCTGGCTCGATCAGACCGTTGGCCTCGCGGCCCGCGAGATTGAGCCGGATGCCGCTGACATGTTCGTTCGGCTCGATGGAGAAGGCGGGTTGCCCGGCCCGGTGGCTGGTCCCGGCGGCGCCCGCGATCCGCCGCAACATCCGGCGACCGCGGCCGCCGGCGAGATCGATCAGCGGGGCCGCGAGCGGCTTGAGCAGGCGGCGGACCGACGCGACTGGCGACCGGTGCGACGGACAAAGCCGGCCGAGTATTTCCGGCAACAGCCTGGCGAGCCCACGATTGGGCCCCATGCCCAGCGCCGAAAAGACGATCACGGTGGTATCGGGTCCGGCCCGGGCGATGAGGTCGCCCATGGCGCTGTCGATGGCCTGGTGCGCGCGCAGCAGGGGATCGCCGGTCAATGCCGCCAGATCAGGCGGATGGTCCGGATGCGAGCGGTCGTGCAGATGCCAGCCATGGTGTCCGGCGCAATGGGCTTCCTTGAACACCGCGAAGAACAGGTCCCATGGCTCCCGGTCGATCAGCGACAGGCAAAGGTCGCGCTTCATGCCGGTGCTGGTTCGCAGCCGTTCCAGCATGCCGTCGTAGCCCGCCGCGTCCAGCGACGGCTGGGAGAAGCCGCACAGGCTTTCCGGCGCCGGGCCGAACCGGTCGATGGTTTCGCGGGCGAAGTGTTCGGGGAACGCCACGGGAGCGGCGTGATCGCGTCCATGCACCAGCCAATCGCCGAGATACACGCCGTTCAGCGTGGCGGGCAGCGGGCTCTTGGGGACGTCGATCACGGCCACGCGCTTGCCGGCGCGACCCAGCGTGGTCCAGATCGGTTCGTGGCGCAGGTCGGCGTCGGAAAAGCTGGGCAGGCTGTAGCTGCCGGGTCGCAATCGCCGATAGTAAAACCGGCCATGGGTTGCCGGTGAAACGCCGGTGTAGACGGTGGCCCAGGTGCCGTCGTCGCCGCATCCCGGCGGTCCTTCGAGGCGGCACGTCATGCCGCGCTGGCGCAGCGCCCGAAGCGTCGGCAACGACCCGTCCTCGCTCCAGCGCAGCAGCAGGTCGGGATTGCCTGCGTCCACGCCCAGCAGCATCACGCGTCCCGGCACCTTGACCCCCTCGCGGCGCGGTCCCTCATGCAATCCATCGATCGCTTACATAGCCGTCGCCGGCCACGTTTCGCAGCCTCGCCCGGAGCATAGCACAGCGCTTTCGGCCTGTGCGCAATGCCGATGGCCCGGTTCCAAACTACTTCCGGGCGTAGCTCTCGATGAACACCTGGTAGTCGCCGACGGGGCGGCACACCAGGCGAAGCGCGGTGACGTTGCGGTCGCCGCCCGGCAGGTCGATCCGCCGGAAGTCGCCCTGCCGCAGGACGCCGCGTCCGCCGATATCGAGCTCGCGGGTGTTGCCGTTGCGGAAGGTGACGAAGACGCGCCGGCACTGGGCGTCGCCGTTCACCGCGCGCAGCGCGATCTGATCGACCTGGCGGCCGGCCCAGCCGGTCGTCGTGGTCTCGCGGTCCCTGCGGCCTTCGAAGCTCTCGACGCCCAGTCTTACCCAGCCGTCGAACTGGGCGGGCGCTGGATTGCCGGGCGGATACGGACCCTGACCCGGCGGATAGTGGCCAGGGCCGCCCGGCGGGTACGGGCCAGGCCCGTGCGGCGGATAGGGAACCGGCGAGCCGGTGCCGGGAGGCAGCGGGCCGGGGTTGCCGGGCGTGAAGATCCAGGCCCATGACGGATCGCGGCGCCAGATATCGGCATAGCCGTCCAGGTCCACGCCCACATCGATGCGGGCGATCCGCCGGCCGTCGGACCGGCAGCGGAAGTCGAGCCGGCGGATCTCGCGCTGGCGCCCGGGCAGGTCGATGGTCGCCGTCGAGCCCTGACGGATGCCGCCTTCGAAGACCTTGCGGGTATTGCCGTTGCGGAAGGTGGCGGTTACCGACCGGCAACGAACGTCGTTGCCCCGTGCGGTGAAGCTCAGGCGCTCCACCGGGCCGCCGAAATTGCCGTATTGCCGTTCGTGGTCGCCGCCCCGGTCGAAATCGACCGAACCGACATTATACCAGGCCGCGTGGGCCGGTGCGGCAAGCGCCACGAACGCCAACGCTGCCAATGCGCCTAATCTGATCAAAGGTGCCTCCCGACAGATGTTGATATACTCATTTACCTCGGAAAACCTGTAACGACGATGAACAGGCCGGAGTTCCGGTTGGAAGCAGCGGATGGACGGTTCAATCTGCTACAGCGCAGCGGGGAGAGTAGCATGCAGACGAGGTATCTGGGCACCCTTTGGCCGGTCAGTAGCCTGACGTTGGGGGGCGGGGGAATCGGCAATGTGTGGGGCGAGACGACGCGCGATGAAGCCGTCGCCACGGTGAAGGCGGCGATCGACGCCGGCATCACGCTGCTCGACCTGGCGCCCGGCTATGGCCGCGGCGAGGCCGAGATGGTGGTGGGCGAGGCCTTTGGCGGCCGGCTGCCCGATGGCGTGCGTACCACCACCAAGTACCAGCTCGGCTCGCCGCCCGCCCGCGAGGTCTACCGCAAGACCGAGGAGTCGTTGCGCCGCAGCCTGCTGCACATGAAGCGCGAGCAGGTGGACCTGTTCTTCCTGCACTCGAACATCTGTCCCGACAGCTTCACCTATCCACGCTTCGCCGAACGCCAGGACAAGTTCGCCACCCGCTGGAGCCTGTACCTCGACGCGGTCATCCCGGCCATGGAGAAGCTGAAGGCGTCCGGCCTGATCGGCGCCTGGGGCATCACCGGCACCGGCGTGCCCCTGGTGATCCGGCAGGCGCTGATGCATTCGACCAAGCCCGCCGCCGTGCAGGCCGTCGCCAACCTGATGGACGCCGTCGGCAACATGAAGCAGTACGACGAGCCGGGCGAGCCGCGCGCCATCATCAATGCTGCCAGGTCGGCGGGGATCGGCGTCATGGGCATCCGCGCCGTGGCCGCCGGCTCGCTGTGCGCCGAGATAGACCGCCACCTCCCCGATGACGAGGCGACCGTGGTCGACCACCGCGCCGCCGCGCCGTTCCGCGCCCTGTGCGCCACGTGGGGCGAGGAACCGGCCGTCGTCGCCCACCGCTATTCCCTGTCCATGAAGGGCGTCGACACGGTGGTGCTGGGCGTCAAGAACCGCGCCGAACTGGCCCAGTGCATCGAAGCCGCCGAACGCGGTGCGCTCACCGCCGAGGAGGTGACGGCGATCGACGCGCTGAGGCTGCGGAGAGCCTGACGCCATTCCCTCTCCCCTTGGATTTCTCTGCGAAACGAGGGGTTGGGCTGGTGCTTTGTCGAATTTGGGATCGGTCGTCGGGCTTTGGTGCCCTTGGCTGCGGCTACTCCGATGCCTGGACGAGATCGGATTGCAG
>JBKJNE010000188.1:0-15651 GCA_046596015.1 Alphaproteobacteria bacterium | reverse complement strand
GTCGAGCAACTTGTGCATATGGCGCAGGCGGGATTCCTGGTAGTTGCCCAGGGTCGCGCCCTTCTCGAGCATCTTCATGCCCTTCTGCACCCGCGGCATGTTGGACACGTCCTGCTCGAAGATGGCCGAGATCTGGTCCAGCTCGGGCGCCTCGGCGAAAGACTGGTCTGGCCGCAGTATCTTCAGCGGCGCCGGATCGGGGCGCGGCCCTTCGTCCGGCACCGGATGCAGCAGCATCACGTCCATGATCGAGCTTTCCGGGTCGTTCCCGTTGGGCCGGAAGCGATAGACCAGCGGCAGGCTGAAATTGAACCAGGGGAAGAAGTTCGGAAACAGGAAATACTCGATGTTGTCGAGGATTTCCGTGGTCGACAGCGTCGACAGGTCAGCGCCGAACCGGTCCTCCAGATCCTTGCGCAGCGCCTGAACGTAGCGGCTGCGCGCCGTCTCGCCAGGCTTCAGCGGAAGGGCGCCGCCCCGCTCCTGCAGGCGCGGCGACTGCATCATGATGTTGGCGATCTCCTGCTCGGACAGCGGCGTCATGTGCGGGCTGGTCACGCCGGGCGGCGTATAGAGCCGGCTGATCCGGTCGCCATAGAGGTCGTACTGCGTGTTGGCGTCACCGGTCACCGGCATGGCCTGGGCATGCGCCTCGACCACGTGATACGATTCGATGAACGCCTCCTGCGCCACCTTCCAGTTGCACGGCATGATGCGCCGGACGTTGGCCGTCATGTAGCGGCGCTCGAGCGGGAAGGTGGAGAAGTGCCGCGGCAGAACCCCCAGCCACTCCTCGAGCGGCATGGCGTTCTTGTCCATGTTGATGAACACGAAGCCGCCCCAGGTGCCGACCTTCACTTCAGGCAGGTTGTACTGGGCCTCATCCACATGCGGAAAATCCCACTTGCAGGGGATTTCCTTGAGCGAGCCGTCCAGATTCCAGGTCCAGCCGTGGAACGGGCAGCGGAATTGGTCGACGCTGCCGTCCTCGGCGCGCAGCTGGGTGCCGCGGTGCAGGCAGGCGTTCTTGAACGCCTTGATGGTGTTGTCGTCCGAGCGGACGACGATGAACGACCAGTTGCCGATATCGTAGACGATATTGTCGCCGACCTCGGGGATTTCCTCCTCGCGGCAGGCCATCTGCCAGACCCGCGACCACATCCGCTCCATCTCCAGGGTATGGTAGTCCTGGGTGATGTAGCGCTCGACGGTGAGGGTGTCGTCGCCCTGGAATTCCCAGCTTTCGGAGTGAAACCATTCGGGCGGGTTGTCGCCGTCGCGGTCGATGATCTGCTGGACGCTCGGTCCGATGCTGCGCGCGTCACCGGGCTTCAGCCCGCCTTTAACCTGCTTATTCACCGTGCTCTCCCCGTTCGGCAAACATGGTCGCGATACAAGTACGCTAGCTAACCATGAAGCGACGCTGGAGTCACGTCCGAGGAGGGCTGGCCATGCCATGCAGGGCCAGCCCATCGACCACTTCCGGCGTGTGTTGCTTGATTTCCGGCCCGGATCGGGTGTCTGTTAGGCCGGTCGCAAGTGCCTGGCTCGGGGGAACGACTGTAGTGCAGCCGATTTCGGACTGGTCAACTCAGTTACACGAGCTGGTCGCTGCCCATTTCACCGGACCGATCCGGGTTCTCGAGCCGGGCGGCGGCAAGCGCACCCATGTCCCGCTCCCTGCCGGCTCCCACGTGACCGTCGTCGACATCGACCCGGAGGTGCTTGCCCGCAACGGCAGGACTGTCGAGACCACGCTCCTCCTCGGCGATATCGAGACCATGGAGTATGGCGAGTTCGATCTGGTCATCTGCTGGGACGTGCTCGAGCATCTGGGGAATCCGGAGGCCGCCATCGACCGGATGATAGCCGCCCTCGCTCCCGGCGGCCTGCTGATCATCAAGGGGCCGGTACTCGCTTCTCTCAAAGGACTGATCACCCGGTTCTCCCCGTTCTGGGTGCATGTGTTGTTCTACAAGGTGATGATGGGATCGCCCAAGGCAGGACAACCGGGCTACGCCCCGTTCAGGACGGTCCACGGACCCGGAGCGGACCACCGAAATATTCTCGCCCAACTAGGCGGGCTGGAGATTCTCCGCGTCTGGCACTTCGATCCCAGGGTCAGCGGCGTGCTGGCGGCGCTGTACCGCATCCTGTCGGCGTTCGGCAGGAAGAGCGATTTCTGTGTCGTCGCCCGGTCGAAGGCCGTCCCGCCACAGCGTTAGTTCAGCGGCGGGACTCGCGTGTGCCGGGTCCGATAAAGCAATCCGGCCGCGGCGTCACGCGCGCGGCCTTAAAAAACGCCCGGAGATCAGGTTTCCAGGCGCCATCCTGCCAGCGATTATTACCGAGGCACTTGCCCACGATTTAAGCAGTCGAAGTATCCATGTTACCGATCCTTGCATTTATTGGCGTCTCCGATGCAAAAACCGACCGACATGAGATCGCCTGCCGGTTGACTCGGCCGCTGTACCTCGGTGAAGCTTTTGCTATTGGAGCCGGCGCGGGGCAACGCCGCTCGTCTGTCTGCAACAGAGGACGGTGCGATGAGCGACATCAAAGGCACACAGGGCGTTTCCTACAACACGGTCGATGGTCAGTATTTCGAGAAGCGCGGCCTGAGGCGATATGCGGGCGTGTTCTCCCTTTGGGCGCTGGGCGTCGGCGCGGTCATCTCGGGCGACATCTCGGGATGGAACTTCGGCCTGGGCTTCGGCTGGGGTTCGATGTTCGTCGCCACCATCATCATCACGATCATGTATCTTGGCCTGACCTATTCCATCGCCGAGATGTCGCCCGCCCTGCCGCACACCGGCGGCGCCTATTCCTTCGCCCGGTCGGCGATGGGGCCGTGGGGCGGCTTCGTCACCGGCATCGCCGAGAACATCGAATACATCCTGACGCCGGCGGTGATCGTGTTCTTCATCGGGACCTATTTGGAGGCGATCCTGGGGACGCCGTCGTCGATCCAGCCGCTCTACTGGGTGGGCGGCTACGTCATCTTCATGGCGCTCAACCTGTTCGGCGTGGAGCTCTCGTTCCGGGTCACCGTGTTCGTCACGCTGGTCGCGCTCGCCGTGCTGGTGATCTTCTTCGTCAGCGCGATCCCGCATGTGGACTTCACCCGCTGGGCGCTGAACATCGGCGTCGGCCCCGACGGCGCGCTGGTCGAGCTGCCGGACGGCGGCGGACCCTGGTTCCCCGACGGCTTCCACGGTATCCTCGCCGCCCTGCCCTTCGCGGTGTGGCTGTTCCTCGCCATCGAGCAGCTGCCGCTGGCTTCCGAGGAATCGGTCGATCCGCGCCGCGACATGCCCAAGGGCATCCGGCTGGGCATCTTCACCCTGATCCTGACCGGCTTCGGCGTACTGTTCTTCAACGCCTCGATCGGTCCGGGCTCGTGGGGGCTTAAGGAGTCGGGCGAGCCGCTGCTCGAGGGCTTCCGGACCATGTACGGCACCAGCATCGCCAACCTGCTGGCGCTTGCCGCCATCCTGGGCCTCATCGCCAGCTTCCACGCGATCATGTACGCCTATGGCCGGCAGATCTATTCTCTGTCGCGCGCAGGCTACCTGCCGAAGGGTCTGTCGATCACCCACGGCAAGCACAAGACTCCCCATGCGGCACTGCTCGCCGGCAGCGTGGCGGGGCTTGCGGTGATGCTGATCATCTGGTTCCTCTATCCCGACGACAGCGGCACGCTGATCGGCGCCACCCTGCTCAACATGGCCGTATTTGGCGCCATGCTGTCCTACATCTACCAGGCGGTGTCGTTCATCCTGCTGCGCCTCAACATGCCGCATATCGAGCGGCCCTACCGCAGCCCGTTCGGCATTCCCGGCGCCGCCGCGACCATGATCATCGGCCTGGTCACCATCTATTTCCAGGTGACCGACCCGGCGTTCCGGACGCCGGTGATCGCCACCGCCTGCTACTACGCGATCATGATCCTCTATTTCGCGGTGTTCGGCCGGCACAGGCTGGTGCTGTCGCCCGAGGAGGAGTTCGCCATGACCAAAGGTGCGTCGGGCCACAGCGACTGATAGGCTTGGCGGTGCGGTGCGCAGGCACCGCGCCGTTGCAACATCAGACAAGACGCGGAGCTCATGGATCCAAGACAGGTGAAGACCGCCGACGACGCCAGGGCGATCGTCGAGCAGCGGGGGCTGGACTACGTCAAGGTCGGCGTGTTCGACATGGACGGCGTCATGCGCGGCAAATACATGGCCAAGGAGAAGTTCTTCTCCGCCCTCGACCACGATTTCGGCTTTTGCGACGTGGTGCTGGGCTGGGACTCGAACGACCAGCTCTACGACAACGTCAAGGTCACCGGCTGGCACACCGCCTATCCGGACGCCATGGTCCGCATCGTTCCCAACTCTTGCCGCGCCGTACCCATGGAAGGCAACATGCTGCTGTTCCTGGGCGAGTTCGCCGGCGAGGCCGAGGGCGTCTGCCCGCGCGGCGTGCTGCGGGGCGTGTTGGGCCGCGCCAACCGCCTGGGCTATGGCGTGCGCGCGGCGGCCGAATTCGAGTTCTTCGTGTTCGACGAGACGCCCCATTCGGTGCGCGAGAAGCACTACCGCGACCTGAAGAACATCACCCCCGGCTATTTCGGCTATTCCATGCTGCGCAGCTCGGTGCACGCCGACTTCTACAAGGAGCTGCTCGACATGGGCGCGGCGATGGATTTCCCCATCGAGAGCCTGCACACCGAGACCGGTCCCGGCGTGCTGGAGGTCGCGATCAACCACGACGTGGCGCTCGCCGCCGCCGACAAGGCCGCGCTGTTCAAGACCTTCGTGAAAATCCTGGCGCAAAAGCGCGGCTGGATGGCGACGTTCATGGCCAAGTGGTCGCCCAACTGGCCCGGCCAGAGCGGCCATCTGCACCTGTCGCTGACCAGCAAGGACGGCAAGCCGGTGTTCCACGATCCGGCCAAGCCGCACGGCATGTCCGACGTGATGCGCTGGTTCGTCGGCGGCCAGCAGAAGCTGATGCCCGAGCTGCTGTCCATGGTCGCCTGCACGGTCAATTCCTACACCCGGCTGATCCCCGGATTCTGGGCGCCGACCCAGGCGAGCTGGGGCGTGGAGAACCGCACCTGCGCGCTGCGCATCATCGGCGGATCGGCCAAGTCGCAGCGGATCGAATATCGGATCGCCGCCGCCGACATCAATCCGTATATCGCGCTGGCCTGCGCTATCGGCTCGGGCCTGTGGGGCATCGAGAACAAGGTGGAGCCGGACGATCCCGTGGCCGGCAACGCCTATGCCATGGACTTCCCCGCCGCGCGCAGCCTGCCGCGGACGCTGTCGGAAGCGGCCGAGCGGCTGCACAAGTCGAGAGCCGCGCGCGAGCTGTTCGGCGACGCGTTCGTCGAACACTACGCCGCGACCCGCGACTGGGAAGAGCGCGAGTTCCGCAAGGCGGTCACCGACTGGGAACTGGCCCGCTACTTCGAGATCATCTGATGGCGCCGATCCTGCAGTGCGTCAGCCCCGTGGACGGGCGGGTCTATGTGGAGCGGCCGCTGGCGGACGCGGCCGTGATCGAGGCGGCGCTGGACGATGCCGTCGCGGGCGCGCGGGCCTGGAAGGCGACACCGCTGCCGGAGCGCCAGGCGCTGCTGTCGAAGGCGGTCGATGCCTTCGTGGCGCAGGGACCCGAGATCGCCACCGAGCTGACCTGGATGATGGGCCGGCCCATCGCCTACACGCCCGGCGAGGTGCGCGGCTTCGAGGACCGGGCGCGCACCATGATCGCGCTGGCGACGGACGCGCTCGCGCCGCTCGACCCCGGCCCGAAGGAAGGTTTCAAGCGCTATGTCACCCACGAGCCGCTGGGCGTGGTCGCGGTGATCGCGCCATGGAACTATCCCTATTTGACGGCGGTGAACGCGGTGGTCCCGGCGCTGGCCGCCGGCAACGCGGTGATCCTGAAGCATTCGCATCAGACGCCGCTCTGCGCCGAGCGCTTCGCCCAGGCCTTCGAGGCGGCCGGGCTGCCCGAGGGCGTGTTCGCCCACCTGCATCTGAGCCACGCCGACACGGCCACGCTGATCGCGGACGGGCGCATCGACGGCGTCTGCTTCACCGGCTCGGTCGAG
Organism: Alphaproteobacteria bacterium; assembly: GCA_046596015.1. Classification (GTDB taxonomy): domain Bacteria; phylum Pseudomonadota; class Alphaproteobacteria; order SMXS01; family SMXS01; genus RI-34. The sequence continues at coordinate 9,542 of JBKJNE010000188.1, read as the reverse complement.
GGCGGCCACGCGGTGCAAAAAGCGCTGGCCGGCAAGTTCGCCGCCGCCGGGCTGGAGCTGGGCGGCAAGGATCCCGCCTATGTGCGCGCCGACGCCAACCTGCCCCACGCCGTCGAGAACCTGGTGGACGGCGCCATGTTCAACTCGGGCCAGAGCTGCTGCGGCATCGAGCGCATCTATGTCCATGAAAGCCTGTTCGACGACTTCGTCTCGGGCGCGTTCGAGCTGACCCGGAAATACATCCTGGGCGATCCCACGAAGGCCGAAACCATGCTCGGCCCCATGGTGCGCGCCTCGGCGGCGGCGTTCGTGCGCGGCCAGATCGACGAAGCCGTGAGGCAAGGCGCCTCGGCGCTGCTCAACCCGGCGCATTTTCCGGCGGACGCCCCTGGAACGCCGTATCTCGCGCCCCAGATACTGGTCCATGTGGACCATTCCATGCGGATCATGACCGAGGAAACCTTCGGCCCAGCCGTCGGCATCATGAAGGTGAGCTCCGACGAGCAGGCGGTGCGGATGATGAACGACAGCGCCTACGGCCTGACCGCCGCCATCTGGACCGAGGACGTGGACGCCGCCGAGCGGATCGGCCGCCTGATCGACACCGGCACGGTGTTCATGAACCGCTGCGACTATCTGGACCCGGCGCTGGCCTGGACCGGCGTCAAGGACAGCGGCCGCGGCTGCACCCTGTCGGCGCTGGGATACCAATACCTGACCCGGCCCAAATCCTTCCACCTGCGCACCGTGACGCACTGAGGACAACATGAGCGAATTCCTGGCATGAGCGACACGCTGACCGGCAACTGGAATTACCCGACGCGCGTGCTGCACGGCCCCGGGCGCGTCAGGGAGCTGGCGCAGGCGTGCCGGACGCTGGGCATCACAAGGCCGCTGTTCGTCACCGACAAGGGCCTGCTGCCCTCGCCCATCGCCCAGGCGGCGCTGGAAGGGCTGAGGCAGGAAGGCCTGGACGCCGCCACGTTCTCGGACATCAAGCCGAACCCGGTGGGCGCCAACATCGACGACGGCGTGTCGTTCTACCGGCAGGGCGGCCATGACGGCGTGATCGCCTTCGGCGACGGCTCGGCGCTCGACGCGGGCAAGGCGATCGCCTTCATGAGCGGCCAGACCAGGCCGATCTGGGACTTCGAGGACATCGGCGACTGGTGGACCCGCGCCGACCCGAACGGCATCGCCCCCATCGTCGCCGTGCCGACCACGGCCGGCACCGGCTCGGAAGTCGGCCGCGCCGCCGTGGTGCTGAACGAGGACGCCCATGAGAAGAAGATCATCTTCCACCCGAAGATGCTGCCCGGCATCGTCATCTCGGACCCGGAACTCACCGTCAAGCTGCCGCCGCACATCACCGCAGCGACCGGTATGGACGCCTTCACCCACTGCTTCGAGGCGTTCTGCGCGCCGGGCTTCCATCCCATGGCCGACGGCATCGCGCTCGAAGGCATGCGGCTGATCGTCGAGCACCTGCCCCGCGCCGTCGAGGACGGATCGAACATCCTGGCCCGCTCGCGGATGCTGACCGCCGCCTCCATGGGCGCCGCCGCATTCCAGAAGGGGCTGGGCGCGGTGCATGCCATTTCCCATCCGGTCGGCGCGCTCTACGACACCCATCACGGCCTGACCAACGCCATCGTGCTGCCCTATGTGATGATGCACAACCGCAAGGCCATCGAGGGCAAGATGGGTCATCTGGCCGCCGTGCTCGCCCTGTCCCATCCCGGCTTCGACGCGGTGCTGACCCATGTGCTGTACCTGCGCGAGCACATCGGCATCCCGCACACCCTGGCCGAGATCGGCGTCGACGACACCAGAGCCGCCGAGATCGGCCGCTTCGCCGAGGCCGACCCGTCGGCCGGCGGCAACCCGATCGAGGTGAAGGCGCCCGTGCTCGAGCGCATCTTCCGCGCCGCCGTTTCCGGCAGGATCGAAGACGCGGCGTAGCCCAATCGAGAACCCCGAATGCCCAAAATCCTGATCGTCGAGGGCAACACCGCCGAGGGCCGGCAGCGCGCCGTCGCCGCGCGGGGGCGCGAAGCCAACGTGCTCTACGCCGCCTCGCTACGGCGCATCCGCGGCGACCTGACGCTCGACGTGGCGTTCCCGGCGGACCCTGACACCGTCCTGCCTGACACCGCCGCGCTGAAGGCCTATGACGGCATCGCCTGGACCGGCTCGTCGCTCAACATCTACAATGGCGGCCCGGAGATCGAGCGCCAGCTCGCGTTCTGCCGCACCTGTTTCGCCTCGCGCGTGCCGCAGTTCGGCAGCTGCTGGGGCTTGCAGGTCGGCGTGGCGGCGGCGGGCGGCGCGGTGCTGCGCAACCCCCTGGGCCGCGAGATCGGCCTCGCCCGCAAGATCCTGCTGACCGACGCCGGACGCGCCCATCCGCTCTACCGGGGCCGGCCGACCGTGTTCGACGCCATCGCCGTCCACCGCGACATCGTCACCGCCCTGCCCGAGAATGCCAAGGTGCTGGCCTACAACTCCATAACCCGCGTCCAGGCCGCCGCATTTCATGTGGACGGCGGCGAGTTCTGGGGCGTGCAGTACCACCCGGAATACAATTTCGGCGAGATCGCCGCCTCCATGCGCCGCTACGCCGACGTGCTGGTGCATGACGGCCTGTTCGAGAGCGAGCAAGCCGCACGCGACGCCGCCGAGACCTTCGCCTCGTTCGACCAGGGCGGTACCGCGGGCGACAGATGGGCCTACGGCGTCGACGCCGACGTGCTCGATCCGAAGGAGCGGCTGCGCGATCTGGAGAACTGGATGCGGTTCATTTCGGATGAATAACGACCCTTCGCCTTGCACGAACCGCAATTCTGGCTTGCGTTGGCGCTCCATGCTGCCCATCATTCCGCGGTCATGCTGCTGCGGTTTGCCGATCGTCTCGCCAAGTTTGGGTATGGATTGCTGCCAATCGTTCAGGTTGATGCACGGCTCGTCCGACGCCGTGCCACTTAATTTGATTGGAGAACGCCGATGCCCGTCGGTACCGTGAAGTGGTTCAACAGCACCAAAGGTTATGGCTTCATTCAGCCCGACGCCGGTGGCCCGGATGTGTTCGTGCACATCTCCGCCGTGCAGCGCGCCGGCCTGGAAAGCCTCAACGAAGGCCAGAAGGTCTCCTACGAGGAACAGCGCGATCCCAAGCGCGGCAAGACCTCGGCCGAGAACCTGAAGAAGGCCTGATTCGGCCCGAATTCGTGCAAAGGGCGCCGTCAGCCGGCGCCCTTTGTCTTTTCCGGCGGCCCGTGACAGGATGGGCCATGCGCCCACTGATCCTGGTAACGCTCGCCCTTTCCTGCCTCGCTTTACCGGTGCGGGCAGAGACCGTTGGTTGCGTCTCGACCACCTTCCGCGGACTGGGCCTGCTCAACGACAAGGTCTGCGTCGACAGCTTCCGCGACCCCAAGGTCGACGGCGTGGTCTGCCATGTCAGCCGCGCCCGGACCGGCGGCATGAAGGGCGCGGTCGGCCTCGCCGAGGATACGTCGGACGCGGCGGTGTCGTGCCGGCAGGTCGGTCCGATCGCGTTCAAGGGCAAGCTCAAGGACGGCGAGGACGTGTTCCGGGAAAGCCGGTCCTGGCTGTTCAAGAAGCTGCAGGTGGTGCGGTTCTACGACCGGCCCAACAACACGCTGGTCTATCTGAGCTACTCGGACAAGCTGGTCGACGGATCGCCGAAGAACTCGATCTCCACCGTGCCGATCATGCCGTGGGGAGCAGCTCCGCGTTCCGAGAGATAGGCGGTTTTTCGACTGGCTCATAGCAGTGGAAGGCGACGGGATGAGCGTGACCAGACGCCAGATGGTGAAGCGCGGCATCGCCGGTGCGGCGGTGATCGCCTCGGGCGGCCTGGTCTGGCGCGCCTGGGACAACGGCGCCTTCAACCCCGGCGGCGGCCCGCCCTACGCGCTGTGGGCCGACTGGCGCACGGCGGGGCTCGAGGGGCCGCTGGCGGTGGTGCGGTCCGGCATCCTGGCGGCCAACGCCCACAACACCCAGCCATGGTCCTTCCTGATTGGCGAGAGCGGCATCTCACTCCATGCCGATCCGGTCCGCAACCTGGGAAGCTTCGATCCCTTCCGCCGCGAAATGGCCCTGTCGTTGGGCTGCGCGGTGGAGAACATGGTGCTGGCGGCGAACACGCTCGGCGGCTGCACGGTCGTGCTGCCGGAGCCCGGACATCCCACCAGCGGACTGAACCGAGAGATTCCGGTCGCAAGCCTGCTGCTCGAAGCAGGCGCCGGCACGCTGGACCCCCTGTTCGAGGTCATCGACCGCCGCCATACCAACCGCGGCGCCTACGCCGTGCGCGCGGTGTCAGCCGAGATAAGGGCCGGGCTTGGCGCGCTGGCGAGCCATGCCGACACGAGGCTGCTGTTGTTCGGCGAGAACCCCCAGCGCAATGCGCTAGGCCGGCTGATCGTGTCGGCCACCGAGACGATCATCGCCGATCCCGAAATGGCGGCCGATAGCGCGCGCTGGTTCCGATTCAGCCGCGCCGACATCGACCGCTACCGCGACGGCATCACCCTGGACGCGGCCGGCTTGCCCCCTCTGGTCAGTATAGCAGCCAAGTTGATTCCGGCGCCGTCCGCAGCCGTGGCGGACCGGCAATGGCTGGACGGCACCCGCGACGTGCATGTGGCGACGGCGCCGCTCCTCGGCATGATCGCCGTGCGCGGCCTCTACGACCAGGCGAACGCCATCGAGGCAGGCCGGCTGTGGCAGCGAATCCATCTGTGGGCCACCGTCAACGGCCTGGCCGCCCACCCGCTGAATCAGCCCGTGGAGGTCGTCGATCGCGCGCGGCAGCTCGGCAAGCCGCCGACCGTCGCGGGCGAACTGGCGGCTCTGACCGGCGATCCGGCATGGCTGCCCACCTTCGTCTTCCGCCTCGGCTATGCCGAACGGCCGGCGCGGCCAAGCCCGCGCCGCGCCGTGGAGGATGTCGTCACCAGAAAGAAGGGCTGCCGGTCAGGCGGTCAGCAGCGCCTTGGCCTGCTGGGCGCGCTCGCCGTGGCGGCGCTCCTCCTTAGCGTTCTGGCGCAGCAGCACAGCCACCTCGTCATTGCCGATCTTCGCGGCCCAGCCCTCGTACATCAGCTCGCCGCCGAACTCGCCCTTGGCCATGTTGTCCAGCAGCGCCTCGTCGACCGGCAGGGTCGCCGGCGCCGTGTCGAACGGGTTCGTGTCGGGCGTGGGTATCTCGAACGTCTCGCCGGTCAGGATCCGGATGGCCTTCTGCAGCCGTTTGGCATGCGCCATCTCTTCGCGGCCGTTGGCCTTCAGCAGCGCGCCGATCTCCTTCGACGGCGCGCCCGCCGCGAGGGCGGTGTAGAAGCTCTGGCCGCTCGCCTCGAGACACACCATCAGCTTCAGGTCATCGACGCTGGGCGTGTCGATGGTGCCGATATAGGCGAAGGCCGCTTCCGACGTCTGCGGCATATTGGCGGGCAATGGGCTCATGGGCATCTCCTGTTTCCTGATGGTAACTTAGCCTGAACCCCGGTGGCCAACAAGCGTGCTCGATTGTTGACTCGGCCCGCGATTGGGCTTGATCTAGCGGATACGGAAAACAGGGGAAGTCGGATGAACATCGAAACGCTGGACGCGAACGCCTTGCTGGAGCGGCTGCACCGGGTAGAAGCCGTCACCGAGATCATGAACCTGAAGTCGCGCTACTGCGCCGGCTGCGACGACAACCACAACGCCGATACGCTGGAAGCCATTTTCGTGCCGGAAGGCCGCTGGAAGTGCGACGCCATGCACGTCGACGCCAAAGGCCACGCCGAGCGCCGCGCGTTCTTCGACGGCCTGGCCAATTCGGGCCGCATCCGCAATTCCCAGCACATGGTGACCAACCCCAACATCACCGTGACCGGCGACCGCGCCACCGGCTACTGGCGGATGATGATGGTGTATGCGGGCAACGCGCCGGACGGCGACATCCAGTTCTTCCGGATCCTGGGTTATTACCAGGACGACTTCGTCTACCGCGACGGGCGCTGGTACTTCGAGACGCTGCGCCCCATGGTGGAGGACACCGAAGCCTACACCGTGGAGCCCAGCAAGTTCGCGGCCAGCGGCCTGGTCATGGCCGACGAAATCTAGGAATTTGTGGTCGCGGCTTTCGGGCGCCAAGGCGATTCCGCCTTGGCTGAAAGCGCTTCAGATCGACTGCTCGATGTCGTAGCCGGTCAGGTCCCACGGGATGATCAGCTCCTTGCCGTCCCAGGTGGCGGCCATGTCCCTGGTCTTCTGGTACATGGCGCGCACCGTCTTGTGCTGCGGATAGAGCTCGATCATGTGGCCCAGCGGATCGCGGGCGTCGATGTAGCAGAACTTCTTGCCGACGGCGATGAACTCGCTGGCCACCGGATAGCCGGCGGCGACGAAGCCGTCGCGCTCCTTTTCGTAGTCGTTGGTGAAGCAGGCCACGTGGTGGAAGCCTTCCTGGCCGTTCGGGAACATGTCGTGGAAGGCGCTGGGCGTCTTCGTGGTCAGCTCGACCAGCTCGATGTTGAGGTCGCCCGACTGCACGAACACGCCCTTGATGCCGATCGGCTCCTCGGGCCGGCCGCGATGGGTATGCTCGGTCAGCGAGCCGGCCTGCCCGCCCATGAACGGGCCGATGCCGTACATCTGGTTCAGGCGCTTGCAGGCGGCCTCCAGGTCGCGGACGATGTAGCAGTTCTGGATGATCCTGGCGGCGTTCATGACCGGTTTCATCTGGCGTCTCCCCTTTCTGACGGATGGTTCAAAAACCCACTCTAGAGACGGTCCGCGCGGCTGAACAGGGCCTCCGCGCCGGAATCTCCCGCTGCCCGGAATTTCTGCTACAATCAGAGGTTGATAGGCATTGAATTGGGGCGTGGGCAATTGGTGCTAGGCGACGCGATGCTGCAGCTCGACGGCCGGGCCCGTATCGAGCAGACCCGGATGATGTACCGCACGCCGGCCGTCCCGTTGCTCAACGTGCTCGCTGCGGGGATCACCGCCGCCGCGATGTTCCGCGCCTATCCCGCCATCGTGCTGGTCGGCTGGCTTGCCGCCTTCGTCCTTGTGGCGGCGTGGCGTTTGCACTTGTGGTACGGCTTTCACCGCATCGGCGCCGCCGTGGACAGCGAATACTGGCGGCACCGCTTCGTCGCCGGCGCGGTCGCGATGGGTTGCCTTTGGGGCCTGACCGCTTCCGTGGTCTTCGTCACCGCCGATCCCGGCTACCACGTCTTCGCGGTGTTCGTGGTGGGCGGCATGACGGTGGCAGCCGTCGTCAGCCACGCCACCTACATGCCCGCCGTCTATGGCTTCGCGCTACCCATCATCATGCCAATGGCCATAGTGCTGTTCGTCAAAGGGGATGCGAGGTCGGTCGAGATGGCCCTGCTGCTGCTGGTGTTCTCGGCCGTGCTGGCGGTTGCCGGGCGCAGCATGCACCGGTGGATCGAGAGCACCACCAAGCTGCAGATCGAGCGGGAGCTGCTGATCGACCGGCTGCAAAGCGCCACCGAGACGCTCGAGCGGGAGATAGCCACCAGCCACGAGCGCGAGGCGACGCTGCAGGCTATCACAGCCGCGCTGGAGGATCAGAGCCGTTCGGTCCACCTGATGAACGGCATGGTCCAGCGGCTGCAGGAGGCAACCACCGACCAGGAGCTGATCGAGATCGTCGGCGGCTATGCGCCGCAGATCATTCCGGGACGGCCGGGCATTCTGTTCCTGATGAACAATTCGCAGGACCTGCTGACCGCCGTCGCCAGCTGGGGCGACCCCGGCGGCACCGAGATGGATTTTCCGCCCGACGATTGCTGGGCGTTGCGGCGCAGCCAGACCCATCTGGTGCCGGCGGGCGGCCGCGAGGTGCGCTGCCGGCACGCGCACTCGGGCTTCGCGGGCGGTTATGCCTGCTTCCCGCTGCGGGGACGCGGCGGCATCGTCGGCCTGCTGTATGTCGAAGCCGACTCCGCGACGACCGGACTGGACGAGGGCCTCAACGCTTTCGCCAGCAATCTGGGGCTGGCGCTGGCCAATTACCGGCTGCGCGAGGCGCTGCGGGTCATGTCGCTGCGCGATCCGCTGACGGGGCTGTTCAACCGGCGCTACCTGGAGGAGGCACTGGTACTGGAGTTCGGCCGGGCGTCGCGAGCCAGTGACGGCATCGGCATCATCGTCGGCGACCTCGATCACTTCAAGCGGCTCAACGACACCCACGGCCACGACGGCGGAGACGCCGCGTTGCGCGCGGTTTCCCAGGTGCTGGTCAGCAACATCCGCAAGGGCGACATCGCGTGCCGCCATGGCGGCGAGGAATTCGTGCTGGTGCTGCCGGGCGCCACGCTGGAGCAGACCCGCGAGCGGGCCGAAGGGTTGCGGCGGACGCTGGCGCAACTCGAGGTGCCGTTCCACGGCAAGGTCATCTCGCCGATCACCATGTCGATCGGCGTCGCCGTCTATCCCGAGCACGGCAACTCGCCCGACGCCGTTCTCCGCCGGGCGGACAAGGCCATGTATCAAGCCAAGCAGGAGGGCCGCGACCGGGTCGTCGTCGCCGGCGTGCCCGGCTGAGCACGTTCCCGTGGTTCGCGACCGCTGGTGCGGCTATATACAGTCCACCGAACCGCAAGCCACCGGAGTAAAAGGCCGTTGAGGCTATCGCCCATACCGAGCGCCGTCGCGTTCAGTTGCCGCCATCCCGTTCTCGTCGCCCTCCTCGCCGTGCTGCTGTGCGGCCTGTCGGCCTGGTACGTTTCCGGCCATTTCCGGATGAGCACCAAGACCGAGGAGCTGGTCGCCGAGGACGTGAACTACCGCGTCCGAAACGAGGAGATGCGCGAGGCCTTCCCGCAGGTGGCCGACCTGATCGTGGTGGTGATCGACGCCAGGACGCCGGAGCTGGCCGAAACCGCCGCCGCCCGGCTCGCCGAAAAGCTGAAGGGCAATACCACTGATTTCCTGGGGGTGCGCCGACCGGACGGCGGCGAATTCTTCTCCCACGCCGCGCTGCTCTACGGATCGGTCGAGGACGTGCAGAAGGCGACCGACGCCATGGTCACCGCCCAACCCTTCCTGGGCCAGCTCGCCTACGATCCCAGCCTGCGCGGCGTCATGGACGTGTTCAACACCACCCTGCTCGGCATAAGGAGCGGCGAAACCAACTTCGCCCAGATCGACAAGCCGCTGACGTCGCTGGCCGACGCCCTGGAGACGGTGAACGCGGGCAAGCCGGCCTATTTCTCGTGGCAGGCCATCCTGGGCGACGGCGGCTCGCGGCTGCAGGCGCCGCTGCGCCGCTTCATCCTGGTGAAGCCGGCGCTGGACTACCAGTCGCTGAAGCCCGGGCAGAAAGCCACCGACGCCATCCGCGCCGCGGTCCGCGACCTGGCGCTCGACGCCGATCACGGCGTCACCGTCCGGCTGACCGGGCAGGTGCCGATGACGGACGAGGAGTTCGCCTCGCTCGCCCACAACATCTGGCTGGTCAGCCTGGCGATCATCGGCTGCATGCTGCTGAT
>JBKJNE010000051.1:0-3588 GCA_046596015.1 Alphaproteobacteria bacterium | reverse complement strand
GCAGCGCGCAGACCTTGTCGCCGACCGTGAAGCCGGTGACGCCGTCGCCGACGGCGGCGACCTCGCCGGCGCATTCCAGACCCATGATCTCGGACGAGCCCTTGGGCGGCGGATAGTGGCCCTCGCGCTGGGCGGCGTCGGCCCGGTTGATCCCGGCGGCGCGCACCCGGATGAGGATTTCGCCCGGCTGCGGCGCGGGCACCGGCACGTCCCGCAGCGCCAGGTTCTCGGGGCCGCCGAATTTGGTGATGACGATGGCCGGCGCGGTCTTCGGCAGGTCGGACATTCTGGTAGTCCCCGATTTCGAGTAAGCTTGCGGCACCTTACCAATGACCAACAGGAGGACAAGGTGGATTTGGACGACCTGCCCCGCCCGCGCCCGGCCGGCGCCGCCGATCTCGCCAGGGAAGTGCTCGACAATCTGTCGCTTTATGAACTGAAGGAGCGCATCGCGCTGCTGGAAGCCGAGATCGCACGCACGAAAAAGCTGATGGATTCCAAGGAATCCAGCCAGTCAGCGGCAGCCAGGCTGTTCAAGTAGGAAAAAACGGCAATCCGGACGCCGTTAATCCGAGGTTAAGGTTCACTCGTATAGAGTGAGGTCATCAGATCGGCATTACCCCTCCCTTGGCCGATCTGATGACTCCCCCAGACTTGGCCGCTCAGGCATTGCCGAGCGGCCTTTTTTTGGTTCATGGCGGAATAGCGGGGATCAGGGTTGATGCAGGTCACTCCTGTATCCGTGAAAATTATCTCCTGCCCAAAGAAGGTTGGAGAGCAACCAAGCCCATGAGACACCCCGCTATTCCGCGATGAATTTTTTTTGCGGAATCGCATGCTACAGCGCCTCGCCCTTCAGCAGGCGCGGCAGCGTGCCCACCGTGCCGCGCGCGTGCTGCATGAAGAAGCGCTTCAGCGGATCGATGCGGTTGACCACGGCGAGGCCCGCGTCGCGCAGCAGGCGGACGGGCGCTAAGTCGTTGGTGAACAGGGCGTTGAGGCTGTCGGTCACGGCGGCCAGGGTCAGCGTGTCGATGCGCCGCCAGCGGTCGTAGCGCTCCAGCACCAGCGGCGAGCCCATGTCGAGGCCCAGCCGCGCGCTATCGACCAGCAGCTCGGCCAGCGCCGCCACGTCGCGCCAGCCCAGATTGAGCCCCTGGCCGGCGATGGGATGGATGCCGTGGGCCGCGTCGCCCACCAGCGCCAGCCGGTCGGCGCAGAACCGGTCGGCCACATGCACGGCGTAGGGATAGGAAAAGCGCGGACCGACGGCGCGCACCAGGCCCAGGAAGCCTTCCATGCGCTTGCCGATCTCGGCGTTGAACGCGTCGTCGTCGAGTTCCAGCATGGCTTTCGCCACATGATGCTTCTCGCTCCACACCAGCGACGAACGCCTGCCGGCGATCGGCAGCACGGCGAACGGCCCGGCGGGCAGGAACCGCTCGTGGGCGATGCCCAGATGGTCCTTCTCGTGCTCGATGGTGGTGACGATGCCGGTCTCGGGGTAGTCGTGCCCCAGCACCTTGATGCCCGCCGCCTCGCGCAGCGGCGATTTCCGCCCGTCGGCCGCCACCACCAGCGCCGCGCGCAGCGCGCCGCGGCTGCCGAGACGGGCGGTGACGTCGCCCGGATGCGCCTCCATGCCGTCGACGATCGCGGGATATTGCAGGTGCACCGAGCCCAGGTCCTGGATCGTCCGCAGGAGCGCCAGCCTGATGTGCCGGTTCTCCACCAGATAGCCGAACGGCTCGCTGCCCAGCGCCCGGTGGTCGAAATTGAGGAACACCGGCGCCGCCCCGTCGGTCACCCTGATGTCCAGGATCGGCTGGGCATGGGCCTCCATATGCCGCCAGGCGCCGATCGCCTCGAGCAGGCGCCATGAGGCGTAGGCGATGGCGGTCACCCGGCCGTCGAAGCCCGGATCGACCGTGGCGTCGAGGCTGGCGCGTTCGGCGACGGTGACGTCGATGCCGGCGCGGCCGAGCGCCACGGCGAGACTGAGGCCCGCGAGGCCGCCGCCGACGATCAGCACGTCGGTGCGCGGAGATGTGGCCGGAGACGGGTGGTCCGAGGTCATGGACCAAACCATGGACGGCGAGGCAATACGTTGTCCATCCCTATGACCCGCCCAAACTTTGATCAAACTATAGACAAGCCGATCCAATTGCACATTTTGTCATCATCGCGAATGTTCGGCATGTTGCGCGCGCTACGATGAGATGGGCTGGGAATACATTATTGAACAACGTCTTAGAGATAAATTTCAAGTTTGGCACGGTTCTTGACTCTAGGGAGACAGAAGGGAGACCAGCGCTCCGGCGTCGCGGCCCTCCTTTCCCAAGAAAAACTGGAACCACGAGGCAAAGGACGATCCCATGAAATTGATCATTGCGATCATCAAACCGTCGAAGCTGCAGGAGGTGCGCGAGGCGCTGACAGCACTCGACGTGGCGGGGATGACCGTCAGCGAGGTCAAGGGGTTCGGTCGGCAGAAGGGCCACACCGAAATCTACCGGGGCGCCGAGTACGACGTCAGCTTCCTCCCGAAGCTGAAGCTCGAGCTCGTCGTTCCCGACGACAAAACCGAAGCGGTGATCGAGGCCATCATGGCCGCCGCCAAGACCGGGAATATCGGTGACGGCAAGCTGTTTGTCGTCCCGGTCGAATACGCCGCCCGCATCCGGACCGGCGAAACCGGCCCCACCGCTGTCTAACAAGATTAGGGAGAACTAATCCTATGAAGATGAAACCAACCCTTCTGGCCGCGGCGTCGGCGATCGCCGCCCTGGGCATGGCCGCCGCGCCGGCCTTCGCGCAGGACGCCGCCCCGGCGCCCGTGCTCGACACCGGCAACACCGCGTGGATGCTGACCTCGACCGCCCTGGTCCTGTTCATGACCATTCCTGGCCTGGCCCTGTTCTATGCCGGCATGGTCCGCAAGAAGAACATCCTGGCGACCGCCATGCAGAGCTTCGCCATCACCTGCCTGATGACCCTCATCTGGTTCGTGATCGGCTACACCATCGCTTTCGGCACCAACCCCGACGAAGGCATGAACAGGTTCATCGGCGGCTTCGACAAGATGTTCCTGAATGGCATCGGCGTCGACACGCTGTGGCCCGTGGGCAACATCCCGGAGACCCTGTTCGTGGTCTTCCAGATGACCTTCGCCATCATCACCCCCGCGCTGATCGCCGGCGCCTTCGCCGACCGCATGAAGTTCTCGGCGATGCTTTGGTTCATGGGCCTGTGGAGCGTCATCGTCTACGCGCCGGTCGCCCACTGGGTGTGGGGCGGCGGCTTCCTGGCCGGCGAGGGCGTGCTCGACTTCGCGGGCGGCACCGTGGTGCACATCAACGCGGGCGTGGCCGGCCTCGTGGCCTGTATCATGCTCGGTAAGCGTCATGGCTACCGCCAGGAGAACATGGCCCCGCACAACCTGACCCTGACCCTGATCGGCGCCTCCATGCTGTGGGTCGGCTGGTTCGGCTTCAACGCGGGTTCCAACCTTGAAGCGAACGGCACGACCGCTGTGGCGTTCCTGAACACCCTGGTTGCCACTGCCTCGGCGACGCTCGCCTGGTCGCT
>JBKJNE010000495.1:0-4352 GCA_046596015.1 Alphaproteobacteria bacterium | reverse complement strand
ATCTCGTCGATGAACAGGATCGCGTTGTCGTGTTCCTCGATCTCCTTGACCACCGCCTTCAGCCGCTCCTCGAAGTCGCCGCGATAGCGGGTGCCGGCCAGCAGCGCGCCCATGTCGAGCGCGAAGATGGTGGCGTCCCGCAGGATTTCCGGCACCTCGTGGCGGATGATCTGGCGCGCCAGGCCTTCGGCGATGGCGGTCTTGCCGACACCGGGGTCGCCGACCAGTAGCGGGTTGTTCTTCTGCCGGCGGCACAGGATCTGGATGACGCGCTCGACCTCGGCATGGCGGCCGATCAGCGGGTCGATCTTGCCGTCGCGGGCCTTCTTGTTGAGATTGACGCAATAGGTCGACAGCGCCTCGCCGCCCTTGGCCGGCGTGGCCTCGGGCTCTTCCTCGGCGCCGCGCGGGGTGCGCGTCTCGGTGCGCGCGGCCGCCTTGGCGATGCCGTGCGAGATGTAGTTCACCGCGTCGAGCCGGGTCATGTCCTGCTCCTGCAGGAAGAACGCGGCGTGCGACTCACGCTCGGAATAGATCGCGACCAGCACGTTGGCGCCGGTCACTTCCTCGCGGCCCGAGCTCTGGACATGGATGATGGCGCGCTGGATGGCGCGCTGGAAACCGGCGGTCGGCTTGGCGTCGGTCTTGTCGGAGACGCGGATGCCGGCGAGTTCGCGCTCGAAATAGTCGAGGATGGTCTGGCGCAGCTTGTCGAGGTCCACGCTGCAGGCGCGCATCACCGCGATGGCGTCCGGGTCTTCGGTCAGCTTGAACAGAAGGTGCTCGAGGGTCGCGTATTCGTGGTGATGCTCGTTGGCGAGAGCCAGGGCACCGTGGAGCGTCTTTTCCAGATTCTGCGAAATGGCTGGCACGGTCTGTTCCTCTTTCTACTCTTTTTCGAGAGTGCACTGCAGCGGGTGTTCATGCCGCCGCGCGTAGTCGATGACCTGGGTCACCTTGGTTTCCGCAACTTCGAACGTGTAAACGCCGCAGACGCCGATTCCCTTCTGATGGACCATCAACATGATATGGGTCGCTTGCTCGCGGTTCTTATTGAAAAAGCGCTCCAGCACATGCACGACGAATTCCATCGGGGTGTAGTCGTCGTTCAACAGCAGGACTTTGTAGAGGGACGGCTTCTTGGTCTTGGGTTTGGTCTTGGTGACCACGCCCGTGCCGGTGCCCCCGTTCCCGCCTTCGTTCTCGTTGCTCATACAGACCGTATCCGCTCATGGTGCCGCCGCGCCGGTGTTGGGGCTGCTGAGCGCAGCGGTCGACGGACCTATTAAATAGAGAATTACGGTCGGTTTCAAAGGCCATTTTATCTTGGTGCCGCCGGGCGTTCCTCCAACCAAAAAGGCCCGGTGCATTGTCTGCACCGGGCCCCTTTTTCATCGCTTTGCTCCGCGCTCTTAGAGAGCGACAGGCTTTGAAAGCTTTTCCATCGCCGCTGTCAGCCGGCTCTGGATCGGGGCCATGGCGTCCTTGGAATATTCGCCCAGCATCTCGCCGATCTTGGTGGTGTCGGCGACCATGTGGTCCCACGACGTCTTCATCAGGTCGGAATGGAGTTCGAAATATTCCTTGGGGCTCTTGGCGGCAACCAGCGCCTTCATGGCGGCGACGCTGTCTTCCAGGTTGCGCTTGGAGATCGCGGCGATCTCGGCGTTGACCGCCTCGATGCCCTTGGCGAATACGGTGCCGGCGCTGACGACGGCGTCCATGTTTTCCCGCCCGACGGCGGAGATGTCGCTGAAGCTCTGCATGACTGTCTCGTACTTCTCTTTGCTGGTTGAGAGCGCGTGCTCGAAGGTCTTGGTGATTTTCTCGGTGCCTGCCTTGACGGCCTTCCCGGCGGACTTCTTGCCGGCGATCGCCGCCTTCTCGACCGACTTCAGGCCGGTCTCGGCGGCCTTGACCGCCTTGGCGGCCGTTTCCTTGACGGTCGATGCCGCTTTCGCGGCGACGTCGGCGACCGGCTCGACAGCGGCTTCCACGAGGTCGACGGCGGCTTCCACGAGGGGAGGCGCTTCAGCCGCCGTCGTCTCGATGAAATCGGCGGTTGCCTCGACGGCCGGGGCGGCCGTCGCGATTGCCGCCTGAACGGCCGCGACAGGGGTCGCCGGCACTGCTGGTACCGGTTTGACCGCCTTCACCCTGGGCTTGCCGGCGGGCGCCTTGACGGCCTTGAGGGCCGGCTTGGCCGCTGCTGTCGCGGCGGGGGGAACCGCTTTCGCCTTAACCGCAGGCTTGGGTCTGGTGGTGCGGGTCGTGGCCATTTGCTTCCTCATTTGGTAACCAAGTCACTCGCGGCGCCACCGGGGAGTCCCTGGGAGAGGGCTTTTGCAGCGCAGCGTACTTACAG
This sequence comes from Alphaproteobacteria bacterium, assembly GCA_046596015.1. Taxonomy (GTDB): domain Bacteria; phylum Pseudomonadota; class Alphaproteobacteria; order SMXS01; family SMXS01; genus RI-34. The sequence goes on along the minus strand of JBKJNE010000495.1, from coordinate 1,987 downwards.
TATGGGAATGGGCCCAGGGACCGTCAAGGCCTTTTTGTGCACTGCAACAAAAAATGTTGCGGTGCCGTTGCAGAACGGTTTCGCGCCAATGCCTTGGATGCTGGAGAAAGTTCAGGATCAAGAACACCACCGGCATCCCCGACGCCGTTGGCATCGGAGGATGGGTCGGTGGACCTGCCTTGGCGGCGAGGATTCCTAAAGGGAATCCGGCGGCTGGATACCGCTCTGCCGGAGCTGCGACACCAGTTGCTCCTTCAGCCGCCCGAGTCCGGCCTCGGTGCCGGATTCGCAGCGCGCCACCAGCACGTCCTGGGTGTTGGACGCGCGCAGCAGCCACCAGCCGTCGCCATTGGTGACCCGGACGCCGTCGATGTCGTTGACGTCGTCGCCGGAGCCGGCGAGCCGGGCGCGGATCTCGCCGGGGACCGCGAACTTGCGGTCCTCGGGGCAGGGAAAGCGCAACTCGGGCGTGTTCATCATGCTGGGCAGGCTGGCGCGCATTTCATCCAGGCTCTTGCCCGAGCTGGCGATGGCGCCGAGCAGCCGGACCGCCGCGTAGATCGCGTCGTCGAAACCGTACCATTTGTGGGCGAAGAAGATGTGGCCGCTCATCTCGCCGGCCAGCGGCGCGCCGGTCTCGGCCATCTTCTGCTTGATCAGCGAATGGCCGGTGCGCCACATCAGCGGCTTGCCGCCATGGGCGGCGACGTCGTCGAACAGCACCTGGCTGGACTTCACGTCGGCGACGATGGTGGCGCCGGGCACGTCCTTGAGCACGTCGCGGGCCAGCAGCGCGAGGAGCTGATCGCCCCAGATGATGTTGCCCTTGCCGTCGAGCGCGCCGATGCGGTCGCCGTCGCCGTCGAAGCCGAGGCCCAGGTCGAGCTTGTTGTCGAGCGTCGCGGCGCGGAGCTGGTGCAAGGTCTCCGGATCGGTCGGATCGGGATGGTGGTTCGGGAAGGTGCCGTCCACCTCGGCGTTGATCACCACCTGGCGGCCGCCGATCCGTTTGGTCAGCGCCTGGACCACCAGGCCGGCGGCGCCGTTGCCGGTGTCCCAGGCGGCGCTGAGCGTGCCACCGGTCCAGTCCTTCAGCAGCCGGTCGACATAGGCGTCGAACACCGGCGCGTCCTCGGCCGAACCGGCGCCGGACTCATAGTCGCCGGCGGCGGCGATGCGGCCCAGATGCAGGATCTGCTCGCCGAAGAACGGCTTCTTGCCGATCATCATCTTGAAGCCGTTGTAGTCCGGCGGGTTGTGCGAGCCGGTCAGCATCACGCCGCCGTCGGCGTCGTGATGGTAGACCGAGAAATACAGCATGGGCGTGGGGCCGAGGCCGATACGCTTGACCCGCAGGCCGCACGCCGTCAGCCCATCGACCAGCGCCGCCTCCAACGCCGGCGAGCTGACGCGGCCGTCATAGCCGGTGCAGACCGTCTTGCCGCCGTTGCGCCGGACGAGCGTGCCGAAGCCGCGGCCGACGGCGTAGGCGTCGGCCTCCGACAGCGTCTTGCCGACGATGCCGCGGATGTCGTATTCGCGCAGGACAGTGGGATCGAAGGCGTGTGCGGTCATCTCGCGGCTCCCCGGCCGATGGAGTGATAGGCGAACCCGGACCCGTCCAGTTCCTCGGGCCGGTAGATGTTGCGCAGGTCGACCAGCACCGGCTGTTTCATCAGCGCGCGGGCACGGCCGAGGTCGAGCGCACGGAACTGGTTCCATTCGGTGATGATCACCACCGCGTCGGCGCCGTCCATGGCGTCGTAGGCGTCGGTGCAGAAGGCGACGCCCGGCAGCAGCCGGGCCGCCTCCTTCATGCCCTCGGGATCGTAGGCCCGCACGGTGGCGCCGGCCCGCTGCAGCGCGGGCACGATGTCGAGGCTGGGGCTGTCGCGCATGTCGTCGGTGTTCGGCTTGAAGGTCAGGCCCAGCACACCGTTGGTCTTGCCCGCCACGTCGCCGCCACAGGCCGCGATGACCTTGTCCG
>JBKJNE010000397.1:0-9257 GCA_046596015.1 Alphaproteobacteria bacterium | reverse complement strand
TGCCATGACCGGCTGGCGTAACGGTTACGGCGCCGGTCCGGCGGCGCTGATCAAGGCCATCGCCAAGATGCAGTCGCAGAGCACGTCGAACCCGTCGTCGATCAGCCAGGCGGCGACGGTGGCGGCGCTGAACGGCCCGCAGCATTTCATCGCCGAGCGCAACGCCATCTTCAAGGACCGGCGCGACCTGGTGGTGTCCATGCTGAACCAGGCGAACGGCCTGTCGTGCCCGACGCCGGAAGGCGCGTTCTACGTCTATCCCAGCTGCGCCGGCATGATCGGCAAGACCACGCCGAACGGCCTGACGCTGCACAACGACGCGGACGTGGCCAACTACCTGCTGGAAGCCGAAGGCGTCGCCGTGGTGTTCGGCGCCGCGTTCGGGCTGTCGCCCCACTTCCGCATCTCCTACGCGACCTCGACGGAAGCGCTGGAGGAAGCCTGCCGCCGCATCCAGCGCGCCTGCGGGGCGCTGTCCTGAGCCAGAACGACGTGACGGAGCGGGAGGCGATCTTCCCCCTTCGGACGCCGCCCGAGCTGGTCATCTTCGACTGCGATGGCGTGCTGGTGGATTCCGAAAAGCTCCAGAATGGAGTTCTGGCCGACGTGCTCGGCCGGCGCGGCATCCACATGACCGAAGCCGATGTGGTCCGAGAATTCATCGGACTGACCATCCCGGCCGTGATCGAGCGGATTGGCGTCAGCCACGGCATCCATCTCGACGCGGACTGGATCGCCGAGATGCATGAGGCGACGGAAATCGCCTTCCGCCTCGACCTCATGCCGATCGACGGCGTGCGCGAGCTGATCGAAATCCTGGAGCGCGAGCGCGTCCCGTTTTGCGTCGGCTCCAACGGCACCATTCCCAAGATGCACCTGAGCCTGGGCCTGACCGACCTGCTGCCGCGCCTGAAGGACCGGCTGTTCAGCGGCGAGGACATGGCCCGCGGCAAGCCGTTCCCCGACCTGTTCCTGCACGCCGCGAAGGCCATGGGCGCGGCGCCCGCCGACTGCGTGGTGATCGAGGACAGCGCCGCCGGCCTGAAGGCCGCAGAGGCGGCCGGCATGAAGGCGCTGGCCTATGTGCCCAACCCGGCGCACGCGCCGGCGGAACTTTCGGGTGGCTATCCGTTCGACGACATGCGTCAGGCGCCGGCGCTGCTGGGACTGTCGCCGTCGTAAGCGCGCTATCGACATCCAGCCGATAGCGATACAATGTCCCGATTGACTGGCTGGGGACATTCGATGTTTAAACACATTCTCGTAGCTGTGACGCTTTTCGTCTGCCTGACCGGCAATGCCATGGCGTTCGACGACGCCAAGTGGCAGGGCCTCTTCCGCACTGCCCAAACCCTTCTGGAAGGCAAGAAGCCAGCGCTCGCCGAGGCCCAGCTTCGTGCGGCGCTGAGCGACGAAATGCCCGACAACCTGCGCATCGCGACGCTGACCCATCTCTGCATGGCGCTCTACCTGCAGTCCAAGCACCAGGAAGCAGTGGCGGTGGCGACGGAGAGCGTCAAGCTGATCGAGGCGAGGGAGCCAAACAACCTGCAAGCGCTGGCAACTTCGGCGAGCATCCTAAACATGTCGGCGGCGAAGGTCGGTGACACTGCGGCGGCAACGCTTGCCGACGAGAAGCTCGAATATCTGAAGGGCGAAATGGTGCTCCAGGCATGGTCCACTGATGAGCGGACTGGCGAGAAGCTTCACCTCCATAGCGGCATCCGGTTCCCCGCCAGCTTCGGCACCTTCGGCGACGCCCTGCCCATGGCCTACAAGCCCGACGGTACCGACGTGTCAATGAACTACCAGGGCACCGGCCCGGCGCCCGGGCTACTCACGATCTATGTGACCGAGTTCCATGACCGCAGCATCGCAAGCCACATCGAGGACGCGTCCCAATCGATCCAGATTACCGCCGGCAACACGGCGCCGATCAGCCAGGGCCGAGATCGCCATCGTGCACGGCGGCGAAACGATCCAGGGCCTGCAGCGTATGTGGGAATACGAAGGTCGGGGAGGGCGTGTCCGGGGCAGCGTGACGGTGTTTCAGCGCGGCAAGTATCACATCAAGTTCCGCGCCACCTATCCGGCCGACGCCAAGGACGCCTTCGAAGCGGCGCAGCGCAAAGTCATGGAATCGTTCTCGTGGCCCGCCGCATCCTGACGGCGGCCGCCGCCCTACTCGCGGCACCCGCCGCCGCATTGCTGATCCGGAGCCCTGCCCGCTGGAGAATTTCCTTCATGCGGCGCAGAGCGGCGGCGACAGCGCTGGCCGAAGCCTCAAGGATTCGGGCCTCGTGACGAGAGACGGAAGTTGACGCAATCAAAAATCAAACTAGTCTATAAACTAGTCTATCAAGGGTTTCGGACATGAAACGCGTCGGCTCCTACGAAGCAAAAACGCACCTTCCCAGCTTGCTGGACGAAGTTCTGGCCGGCGAAACCGTCGTGATCACTCGCCGCGGGGTGGACATCGCGAAGATCGTCCCCGCCAACGACGTGGTCCGCGAGGATTTGCTGAAGGCGATGGATGAGATCAGGCGGGCCAGAAGCGACGCGCCCGCCGTAACCGTGGACGAAATTCTCGCCTGGCGCGACGAGGGCCGCGAGTGACCTTCGTCATCGACTGCTCCATCGTCGTCGCGTGGTGCTTTCCGGATGAATTGTCACCACTCGCCGATCGCACCTTCGAGCGAATGTCGAAGGAACAGGCGATCGCCCCTGCGCTGCTCTGGTACGAGATACGCAATGCCCTCCACGTCGGGGAACGGCGGCAAAGGATCACCGCAGACAGAAGCGACGCGTTCCTTGGGCGTGTCGACAGGCTCGGCATATCCCTAGACTCGCAAGCGCCCAGCCCGCCTCTGATGCGACTGGCGCGGCGGCATGCCCTCAGCGTTTACGATGCGTCCTATCTGGAACTCGCACTGCGAACGGGCGCCTTGCTTGCCACGCTCGACCGCCAACTCGCTCTGGCCGCCCAATCGGAAGGCGTTGAACTCGCGGGCTGACTGTTCAAGTTCGCTCGATCACGTATACCACGTGCTGGCTGAGCGGATGGCCCACATGAAACCGTGGATGCTCGAAGTCTAGGTCCGGGCGATGGGTCATGCCAAGGCGAATCATCAATCCCCATGACGGTCTGTTCGCGGGAACTGTCCACGCGGCGATCCGGGCGCGCGGCGTGTTCTCCCAGCCCCAGGCGATGCTGGCCGCCGCCGCCTCGCGGGCATAACCCTTGCCCCATTCGGGTTCGGCCAGACGCCAGCCGATCTCCAGCTCGTCGACAAGACCGGTGCCGGGAAGGCTCGTGTAGCGCAGGCCGCAGAAGCCGATAAGCCGTTCCTCCGCCAACGTCTCGACAGCCCAGAAGCACATGCCCTGCTCGGCCTGCAGCTTCATCTGGCCGTCGACCACCGCGGCCATCGCCTCGCGCGTCATGACGCCGCCGAGATGTTCCATCACGGCGGGCGTGTTGGTGGCTTCGGCGAACGGCGCCTTGTCCGCCTCGCGCCATGGTCTGAGCCTCAGCCTGTCGGTGACGATCATGCGGCCGCGCGGGTGCCCTCGAACACCGTCCAGCCGGTGCCCTTGTGGCTGAAGTCGAAACGGCCCGGATGCAGGATCTCGGCGAGGATTTCCAGCGATTCCGCCAGGCGCGGGCCCGGCCGGTTGAAATACTGGTTGCCGTCGGTGACGTAGACGCGGCCGGCGCGCACCGCCTTGAGGCTGGACCAGCCGGGCTTGACGGTCAGCAGCGGCATTTCGTTCAGCACGCGCGGCATGTCGAAGCCGCAGGGCAGGATGGCGATGACGTCCGGGTCGGCGGCGCGGAGCTGCTCCCAGGTCATCCAGGGCGAGTGCTTGCCCGCCTCGCCGAACAGGTTGACGCCGCCGGCCATCTCGACCAGCTCGGGCATCCAGTTGCCCGCCGCCATCAGCGGGTCGATCCATTCGATGCAGGCGACCGTGGGCTTCGGCAGCCCGGCGCAACGCTCGGTCACGTGCCGCATCCGCGCCTTGAGCGACGCGATCAGCGCCGCGCCGTCCTCCGCGCAGTCCAACGCGGCGGCGACGCGCTCGATGTCGGTCCAGGCGTCAGCCAGCGAATCGGGGCGCAGCGAGACGATGTCCACGTCGCGCCCGGTCCAGTCGCACAGGGCCGCCTCCACATCGGCCAGGCTGGCGGCGCAGACTTCGCACTGGTCCTGGGTGACGATGACGTCCGGGTCGATCTCGCGCAGCAGGTCCACGTCCACCCGGTAGACGGACAGGCCGTCCTTGAGCAGCGTCTTCACCTGGGTGTCGATTTCCAGCGAGCTGCCGTGCACGTTCAGCTTCGGTTCGGTCAGGCGCGGCAGCGGGCCGATGGACGGCGGATAGTCGCATTCATGCGACCGGCCGAGCAGCCAGTCGCGCTTGCCCAGCGCGCAGACGATCTCGGTGGCGCTGGCGATCAGCGATACGACGCGCTTGGGTTCACCCGGCAACATCTGACTCCTTGCTATGGCGGCAGCCAGACCCCAGATAGAGGTATGGCTGCTCCGCAAGATAATCCCGCCCAGGGTTTCGCCGTCAAGAAGTTCGTGCTGCTGGGCATCGGCTGGATCCTGGTAGTCGCGGGACCGGTGGCCGGCCTGCTGCCGGGTCCGGGCGGCATTCCGATCAGCGGCGCGGGCCTGGTGCTGATCCTGAGCCAATCCTATACCGCCAAACGGATTTTCATCCGCTGGCAACAGCGCCATCCCAAGGTTCTCGGGCCACTGCGGCGCTTCATCAGCCGCAAGAAGGGCAGCAGAGCGGATAAACCCGCCGGCCCATAGCCCGCCACCGGCTCGTGCGCTTGCAATGGTAGGCTGGAACCTTATCTTGGAATGGGTCTAAACCGAGATGGAGCAAGCCATGGGCATGGAAATCAACACCGGCATTCCAGAAAAGCAGCGTAGGGCCATCGCCGCAGGCCTGTCACACGTGATGGCCGACACCTACACCCTCTATCTCAAGACCCACAACTATCACTGGAACGTGACGGGTCCCATGTTCCAGACCCTGCACCTGATGTTCGAGACCCAGTACACCGAACTGGCGCTGGCCGTCGACCTGGTGGCCGAGCGCATCCGCGCGCTGGGCGTTTACGCGCCGGGCACCTACAAGTCGCTGTCCAAGCTGAGCGCCATCAAGGAAGAAGACGAGGTGCCAAAGGCCGAGGACATGATCCGCAACCTGGTCAACGCCCACGAGACCCTGGTGCGCACCGCGCGCTCGGTGTTCCCGCTGGCCGACAAGGCCCATGACGAGCCCACCGCCGACCTGCTGACCCAGCGCATGCAGGTGTCGGAAAAGAACGCCTGGATGCTGCGCAGCCTGCTCGCCTGACCGTTGGCACAACAGGACGGGCGACATTCGCCGCCCGGCATCGCACACCCGTCCTGAGTCACGCCGGGTTTCCAGAACCGGCCGAACTCCTATATAGGAGACGGCCCAACTGGAAACCCCGACGCCGAATCGGTCCATGAACACCACTACGATCAGGACAGCGCTGGTCACCGGCGCCGGCGCCCGCATCGGGCGCGCCATCGCCCTCGGCCTGGCCGAAAAGGGCTGGGCCGTGGCTGTGCACTATCATCGTTCGGACGAGGCGGCGAAGGCGACGGTGCGCGACATCGAGCGCTTGGGCGGCCGCGCCGCGGCGGTCCCGGCGGACCTGGCCGACGAGGTCCAAGTGGAATCGCTGGTGACGCGCGCGGCCATGGCGCTGGGGCCGGTCACCTGCCTCGTCAACAACGCCTCGGTGTTCGAGCGCGACGACGCGCTGACGGCGGCCCGCGAAAGCTGGGACCTGCATCTCGACGTGAACCTGCGCGCGCCCCTGGTGCTGACGCAGCAACTCGCGGCACAGCTCCCCGAGGTCGAGACCGGCAATGTCATCAACCTGATCGACCAGCGGGTCTGGCGGCTGACGCCGGCCTTCACGTCCTACACCGTCAGCAAGGCCGGGCTGTGGACGCTGACCCAGACCTTGGCGCAGGCGCTGGCGCCCCGGATCCGGGTCAATGCCATCGGGCCGGGGCCGACGCTGCCCAACATCCGGCAGTCCCGCAGCGACTTCAAGGCACAGGTGGACGCGCTACCGCTGCGGCGCGGCCCCGAGCTGAGGGAATATGTCGCCGCCATCTCCTTTATCCTCGACGCGCCTTCCGTCACCGGGCAGATGATCGCTCTGGACGGGGGACAGCATCTGGCCTGGCAGACGCCTGACGTGATGGGTGTGGAATGAACAAGCCCGACAACACCGTCGTCCCCTTCCGGATCGCCGATGCCGACCGGCGCATCCGCCACGTCTTCGTGCGCGACCTGATGCTCGACGGCCATATCGGCATCCACGCCCACGAGCAGGGCGTGGCGCAGCGGCTGCGCATCAACCTGGATCTGTCGGTGATCGACCGCCATCCGCTGCCCACAGATGATATCGAGCACGTGGTCTGCTATCAGCAGGTGGTCGACGATGCCACGGCCATCGTCGCCCGGGGACATGTGAACCTGGTGGAGACCCTGGCCGAGGAGATCGCCCAGGACATCCTAGCGACACCCGATGTGGTTGCAGTGCGGGTGCGGGTGGAGAAGCTGGACGCGTTTGCGAACGTCGCTAGCGTGGGCGTTGAGATCGAGCGGACAAGTGCCTGAAAAATGTCACAATTCGCCTTATCCCGCGATGCAGCGGTCACAACTTCGAAAGTTGTACACATCGACCCATGAGGGGACTTGACTCTTGAACGATTACAGCGTCGTGAAGGTTCAGTGACGCTTTCGCCGACAAAACTCTTTTAATTCCAATATCTTATATTATTTGCCCAAAAAGTGGGCAACCCGATGAGACTCCAAGGGTTCTGCGGCCCGCACGGTCGCGCAGGGACGTTCTACACAGAGTTATCCACAGAATCCGTGGATATTGCGAACCGCCAAAAACGGGGTATTCGGGCACCCGATCAGAGGTGTTGGAATGGTTCGCCAATCCATCCTAGAGTCCAGATGCTTAACCATGTTGCCTGCACCTATGACCTTAATTGCGGATGAAGAAAAAGACAGCGTTGGTGGTGAAGAATCACCCGAATCGGCTACCGCCCCGGTCGCCGTCCCGGCCCTCGTTGGCCGGGCGCTGATTCGGGCGAAGGCCCGCAAGCTGTCGAGCGGCGCCGGCGTCTACCGCATGCTCGACCAGCACGGCGACGTCATGTATGTGGGCAAGGCGCGCAACCTGAAGGCGCGCGTCGGTCAGTACGCCGGCGGCAAGGCGCACACCAACCGGGTGACGCGGATGATCGGCCGGGTGCATGACCTGATCATCGTCACCACCGAGACCGAGAGCCAGGCGCTGCTGCTGGAAGCCCAGCTGATCAAGCGCTACATGCCGCCCTACAATGTGCTGCTGCGCGACGACAAGAGCTTCCCCTACATCCTGATCCGCACCGACCACCCGTGGCCGCAGATCAAGAAGCACCGCGGCGCGCACAACATCAAGGGTCACTATTTCGGGCCCTTCGCCTCGGCAGGCGCGGTCAACTCCACGCTCAACACGCTGCAGCGGGCGTTCCTGCTGCGGTCGTGCTCGGACGGCGTGTTCAACGCGCGCGCGCGCCCGTGCCTGCTGTTCCAGATCAAGCGCTGCTCGGCGCCCTGCGTCGGCCGGGTCACACAAGAGGAGTATGCCGGCTTGCTCGACGACGCGCGCACCTTCCTGGGCGGCAAGAGCCAGCGGGTGCAGCGGGACCTGTCGGAGCAGATGATGGCCGCCAGCGAGGCCATGGAGTTCGAGCGCGCCGCCGCCATCCGCGACCGCATCAGGGCGCTGACCAGCATCCAGGGCCGCCAGGGCGTCACCGCCGGCGACGTGGAGGACGCCGACGTCATCGCCGTGCACCAGGAGGGCGCCCAGAGCTGTGTGCAGGTTTTCTTCCTCAGGGCGGGTCAGAACTGGGGCAACCGTGCCTATTTCCCCAAGCACGATTCCACCCAGGGGCTCGAGGAGGTGCTGGAGGCGTTCATCGGCCAGTTCTACGACAGCCGGCCCGCGCCGCAGACCATCCTGATCAGCCACGACTTCGCCGAGCGCCCGCTTATGGAGGAGGCGCTGTCGCTGAAGTCGCCGCGCAAGGTCGCGCTGCTGGTCCCCAGGCGCGGCGACAAGGCGAAGATGATCGAACTGGCCCAGCGCAACGCCAGGGACTCGCTGGCGCTGCGCATGGCCGAAAGCGCCTCGCAGCAACTGATCTTGTCGGAGCTGGCCAGCATCTTCGATCTGGAAGGCCCGCCCCGGCGGATCGAGGCCTACGACAACAGCCACATCTCGGGCACCAACGCCATCGGCGCCATGATCGTCGCTGGCCCGGACGGCTTCATCAAGAACAGCTACCGCAAGTTCAACATCAAGGACACCGAGCTTACCCCCGGCGACGACTACGGCATGATGCGCGAGGTGCTGACGCGGCGCTTCGCCCGGCTGGTGAAGGAAGACCCCGAGCGCAGCCGCGGCCAGTGGCCCGACCTGGTGCTGATCGACGGCGGCGCCGGTCAGCTCTCGGCGGCCGAGGCGGTGCTGGCCGAGCTGGGCATCGAGGACCTGGCCATCGTCGCCATCGCCAAGGGACCGGACCGCAACGCCGGGCGCGAGCGCTTCTTCATGCCGGGGCGCGAGCCGTTCACCCTCGATCCACGCGGCGCCGTCATGTACTACCTGCAGCGGGTGCGCGACGAGGTGCACCGCTTCGCCATCGGCACCCACCGCCAAAAACGCGCGGGGTCCATGATGAAGTCCCAGCTCGACGAGGTGCCCGGCATTGGACCCCGCCGCAAGAAGGCGCTGCTCGCCCATTTCGGATCGGCACGGGCGGTGGCGGGCGCGGCGCTGGAGGACCTGGAATCCGCCGACGGCATCAGCAAAGCCGTCGCGCGCAAGCTTTACGATTATTTCCACGCAGATGGCTGACGCGGCGCTATAGTCGCGCCAATTCGCGATCGGAACGGCATGATCTCGTCCATACCAAACCTCCTGACGCTCTCGCGCATCCTGGTCATCCCGGCGCTGATCGGCACTTTCTGGCTCGACGCGCCGCTCAAGCAATGGCTGGCGCTGGGCCTGTTCGTGGCCGCCGGCATCACCGACTTCTTCGACGGCTACGTGGCGCGCGCGCTGGGCGTGCAGTCGAAGCTGGGCCAGTTCCTCGATCCGGTCGCCGACAAGCTGCTGGTCGCCTCGG
>JBKJNE010000222.1:0-5449 GCA_046596015.1 Alphaproteobacteria bacterium | reverse complement strand
CCGCAGCCACAGGTCGCGGTCCTCGCAATGGACGAACTGGGGCCGGTAACCGCCCGCCGCCAGCACCAGGTCGCGCCGCATCACCACGCTGGGATGGCACATCACGTTGCGGGTCCCGATCAGGGTCCGCAGCTCGGCGTCGGTGGCCGGGAATGCCGGTGACGCCCACCGGTTGCCCGCATCGTCGAACGAGATGGACTGGGTGCCGACGACGGCATGATCGGCGTTCTCACGCATGAACGCATACTGCTTCGCCAACCGGTCGGGATGGCAGTCGTCGTCGCCGTCCATGCGCGCCACGAGGGGCGCTCGAGCCTCGTGCAGCATCCGGTTGAGGCTGGGCACCAGCCCGCGGTTGTCCTGGCGGATCGGGCGGATGCGGCCGTCCCGGCCGGCGTAGTCGTCGATGATCGCCGCCGAGCCGTCACTCGATCCGTCGTCGACGATCAGAAACTCGAAATCGGCGTGGGTCTGGGCCAGCATGGCTTCGATCGCCTGCGCCAGGTGGGGCGCGTTGTTGTAGACGCTCATGGCGATGCTGATCGACGGCGCTTGGGTATTCATTCCGTAGTGCCTGGCGGGTTGGGCGTGAAGCCTTCGCGGCCGGTGGCGGCCGCGAGCCCGGTGATAATGGAGGCGTCACCGGGCGCGGGCAACATCCGTCGCCTGCCGCGCACGCCGGGTCACCCTTGCCATATCCTGCACGACGGCTGGCTCTCGGGCGGCCGGGACAGCGGCACCGCCGAAACCAGTGCCGGATCGCATGTGACCACGAGGCCGGCGCCGCCTGAACCGGTCGCCAGGCTTGCCGCCACCGAGACCGTCATGCCGCGGCTGCCGAACGCCAGGGCATAAAACCGCAACTGCGGCGAATAGGCATCGAAGCCGGCCTCGACGGAGACACCGCCGTCGATGATCCGGACGTGTCGGACGCCGTTCGCATGGAGATCGGCAAGGATGGCGCCGTACCGGCCCTGCCACTCGCCATGACCCATCGCCCGGTAGCTCTCGACGCGCAGGACCAGGGCCACGCAAGCGAGCGCCGCGAGGACGCCGAGTGTCGCCGGAACCCGCCAGCGGCGGCTCGCCGGCCACCGCCGCGATCCCTCGAACACAGCGGCGCGCAGCGACAGCGCCGAGGCGATCGCCAGCGGCGGATAGGCCGGGAATACATACCAGGGCAGCTTGGTGCCGGAGAGCGAGATGACCAGAAGCAGTCCTGCCGCCGCACACAGGCAATAGAGCAGCAGAACCCGCGCCCTGCCCGACGCGAACAGCAGGCCGAGCGGCGTCAGGAAAACGAGCGCGCCGATGCCGAACATGAGGTCTGCCCTGGGGCGCGCGATAACGGCGAGGTAGTAGTAGAAGGGGTGGTGATGGCCATCCAGCGTGCTGGCGTAGCGGCCTCCCAGCTCGGAGTTCCAGACGGCGGCGAGATAGCCGGGCCAGGACGCTTCGCGCGCGACGTAAAACGCTGCCGTGATGCTCACGGCGATAACAGCCGCTACCGCATAGGCAGGCGCGGTGAACGGCCGGCGAAGACGGCGCGCCAGCAGCACGTAGAGCGCGATTCCGACGTCGGGCAGCAACCCGGCGATGCTCTTGGTCAGGCACGCGGCGGCGACCAGCAGCCCCGCCAGGATTCCCAGGGACAGCGAAGGGCGCGCGCGGTGCAGCATGATGAAGAAGACGTAGAGATAGGCCGTGGTGAAGAACGTCAGCAGCGCGTCGTAGTCGGCGGTCGCCGCCGCGTGGAAGCCGAAGAAGCCGGGGCTGGCCAGCAGGATCAGGCAGGCGATGGCCACGGTGATGCGGCTGCGGGTGACCTTCCAGACCAGGCCCGCGACCAGCAGCACCGTGCCCACCGCCGCCAGCGTCGAAGGCAAGCGCAATGCCAGTTCCCCCGGGCCGAGACCATGCATCAGCGCCGTGATCATCCAGATCAGCAAGGGCGGCTTGGTGTTCCACAGATCGGGCCGGAATTCGTAGGTCGTGACCAGCGAGAAACCGTGCAGATACATCTCGGCCGCGTTCACCGCCTGCCGGGATTCATCCCACAGCACGACGGGCACGGATCCGGCGCCGGGCAACAGGAACAGCAGCGTCACCGCCGCGACCACGGCGAACATGATCCAGCGTCGCATGCGGTGCGCGGGCATCGAATTCATCGGCTGTCGCCCGTCCCTTCGCTGCCGCCGGCCAGGAACACGAACCGGCGGCACAACACGAAGAACACCACCGAATAGGCGGCGACGGCCAGCGCCTGGGCCAGCACGCCGGATAGATGCGCGCCCTGGATCGCCAGGTGCAACACGCCCAGATTGATGCCGTAGGCGATCAGGAAGACGAGGACGTAGCGGCCCATGCCCAGCGGCGGCGCACGGCGGCCAGCGAACGTGAAGCGCCGGTTCAACAGATAGGACACCGCGAGTCCCGCGGCGTAACCGCCTACATTGGCGGCGACCGGCGACAGGCCGGCGACGGCCAAGAGCAGGACGATGACGGTGAATCCGACCGCCGTGTTGACGATGCCGACCACGCCGAAGCCGAGCACCTCAGACGCGCCCCGGCGCCATCCGCCGCGGCTCATTTCCGGCCCCAGACCAGGTATTGAGCGCCCAGCGGCAGCCACCCCAGATGCCGCTCCAGCGGCCTCAGGCCGGCAAGGAACCCAGGAAAGAACAGGCAGAACTCGCGCCGTATCTGGCGGAACGACGCCTCGACGAACCGGCGGCGCATCCTGCCGGATGCGACGAGCACCGCGTTTTCGTCGAACGGACAACTGTTGACGGCGTGCCGTGTCAGCGGATTGAGCGGATTGTGCTCGAACAGGATGAAATGTCCGCCGGGCCTGAGCACGCGCCGGATCTCGGCGAGCAGCCGGCCATGGATCGTCTCGTCGATGTGGTGGAAGACACAGGCCGTGAAAACCAGGTCGAAACTGTCGGCCTCGGCGGGAATGGTTCGTCCGTCATAGGGTAGGTAACGCGGCCGGTCTCCGTAGCGGGCGCGCGCATGATCCAGGCTGGCGCCGGATACATCGAGGCAGGTCAGGCTAGAGGCCGGAAAATATTTCTCGAAATAGGGGACGCTGGCGCCGATGCCGGCGCCGAAGTCGAGGATCCGCGGCACCGCCTCGCCGCCGAGGAGCCGCGCCACCTCACGCACCTTGTACTCGGCGAAATAGGCCGGTTCCTCGCCGGTCAGGGCGACGTTGCGGGCATGGCTTTCCAGGTATGATTCCGCGTGCCGGTCGAACTCCGGGTCATGGTCCCCACCGCTTTCCGATCCTGCCGATGGCTTCAACCGATGCTCCACGATCGATGTGCTACGGGCGCGAAAGATCGGACTGACGCACCACGTCCTCGATCAGGAAGATGGGACGCCGCTTCGCTTCGATGAACATGCGCCCGAGATACTCACCGAAGACACCGAGCACCAGCAACTGCACGCTGCCGAGGGCCAGCACTACCGTCATCACGCTGCTCCAGCCGACGATCGTCCGCAGGAACAGCCAGCTGTAGAGCGTGAAGACGACACCCAGCAGCGACAGGAAGGCGAACGCGAAGCCCAGATAGGACGCGATCTTGAGCGGCTTGGTGGAGAAGCCGGTGATGGCATCGACGGCCAGCCGGAGCATCTTCTTCAGGGGATAGTTCGTCTCGCCGGCGAACCGCGCATCCCGGTCGTATTCCAGCGGCACCTGCTTCAGCCCGACCCAGGCCACCATGCCGCGCACGAACCTGTGCTGTTCGGGCATGCGGCGCAACATGTCGAGGGCCTTGCGGCTCATCAGCCGGAAATCGCCCGCATCCATCGGGATATCCACGTCCACCAGCCGCCTCAGGACGCGGTAGAACATGGCCGCCGTGAGCCGCTTGAACCACGACTCGCCGCGCCGGGCGCGCCGTTTGCCATAGACCACGTGCGCGCCGGCATCCATCGCCTCGAGCATGGCGGGAAGCAGCTCGGGCGGGTCCTGGAGGTCGGCGTCGATGATCAGGATACGCGCGCCCCGGCAGACCTCCAGCCCAGCGCTCAGGGCGAGCTGATGACCATGGTTGCGGGTCAGCCTGACCGCCACGAGGTGGCTGTCCGCTTCCGCCAGGGCGAGCATCCGCGCCCAGGTGCCGTCCCGCGAGCCGTCATCGACCAGCACGATCTCGTAGTCGCCGCCGCAGCTCGCCGCGCACGCCGCGCTCAACCGGCGATGCAACTCGCCGAGCGATGCTTCCTCGTTGTAGGCTGGCACCACGGCGGAAAGGGCCACGGCGGGCACGCTGTCCACGCTGGCCAACGCCGCGCCCTCGTCTGCGGAACGTGTTGGAAACATTGTCTTCCGGCTGTATGGCCCGTTCGCGCAGCCATCATAGACAAGGCTTATGTCCCGCGCGACGAGAGATATCTTGACGTTTACGTAAAGGTAAACTATAGACTCGGGCACACCGGCCGAATCGAAACGGGAACTTCTTTCGTGTCGCAGACCTGGACCATATCGGAACTCGCCAAGGAGTTCGGGGTGACCCCCCGGACCATCCGCTTCTACGAGGACGAGGGTCTGGTGACCCCGCAGCGGGACGGCCAGAACCGCGTCTACGAGCCGCGCGACCGGGCGCGCCTGGCCTGGATCCTGCGCGGCCGGCGAGTCGGTTTCACGCTCGCCGACATCACCGAGATGCTCAACCTGTACGACCTCGGTGACGGCCGCGAAACGCAGCGGGTCGTGACCCTGGAAAAGTGCCGCGACCGTCTGGCCGCGCTGGAGAGCCAGCGCGCCGACCTGGACGCCACCATCGACGAGCTTTCTGGTTTTTGCCGCCTGCTGGAAGACTGGAAGGCCGGCACGCCGCTGGATGAGATCCGGCGCAAGCACAACGCCAAGCTGAGGAGTGTCGCGGAATGACCATCTACACGGCCCCGATCGCCGACTTCAAATTCGTGCTCAACGACCTGCTCGGCCTGGACAAATACGCCAACCTGCCGGGCTTCGAGGAGGTGTCGCCCGACCTGGTCGACGCCATCCTGGAGGAGGCCGGCAAGGTCGCGTCCGAGGTGCTGCACCCGATCAACCAGAGCGGCGACCTGGAAGGCTGCCACTGGGACAACGGCGTCGTCACTACGCCCAAGGGCTTCAAGAAAGCCTACGATCTCTATGTGGAAAGCGGCTGGGGCAGCCTCACGGCCAAGGCCGAGCATGGCGGCCAGGGACTGCCGCAGACGCTGGCCATCATGGTCTCGGAGATGATGATCGCCGCCAATTGGGGCTTCACCATGTATCCAGGCCTCACCAAGAGCGCGGTCGAGGCCATCGACGCCCACGCCTCGGACGAGCTGAAGCAGCGCTACCTGCCCAACATGGTCGCCGGCAAGTGGACCGGCACCATGAACCTGACCGAGCCCCATTGCGGCACCGACCTGGGCCTGATCCGCACCCGCGCGGAGCCGCAGG
>JBKJNE010000014.1:0-2654 GCA_046596015.1 Alphaproteobacteria bacterium | reverse complement strand
GCGTATAGTATACGGCCACCCGCCGCGGTATCAGTCGTCCACGAGATCGATCATGAGCAAAGCTGACAGCAGGCCTGCGGAAGAGATGTCCATGGAGGATATCCTGGCGTCGATCCGGAAGATGATCGCCCAGGACCAGGATGTCATGGACCCCACGCGCGCGGACCGCGATTCGGGTCTGCCGTCGGAGGAACAGGTGGCCGACGGCGAGGTGCTCGATCTCATCGACGAGCTGCCGGAGGATGGCGTCACCGTCCGGGAAGGCGCGGTGCTATCCGACATGCCGCCGGCCTGGGACGCACCGCCGGAGGAGGACATCGCCGACCTCACGGGCGGCCAGGCGGACGAGCCGCTGGATCTGGAAACCGAGTTCGCCATCGAGGAGAGCGTCCCGCCCGTCGAAACAGCGGCGGAATCAGCGCAATTCGAGGATCCTTCCTGGGGGCCGATCGACAACGCGCCGCCGGTTCAGGAGCCCATCACGGTGGGCCTGAACCTGGTGTCGAACCCGATCGGGCACGAGCATGGCGGGCACGAGTATGGCGAGCACGAGGACGGCGAGCCCGACCTGGGCGGTACCCCGCGCTTCCTGGACGAGCCGGCGCCCGCCGTCGACCAGACGGCCACCTTTGACGAGCCGGACGACAGCGTCGTCGAGCCTACCACCGGCCAACTGGTGGACGCGCCCGACGGCATGGCCCACGAACCGCACGAAGAGGTTTCATCCATGGACGCCCCGAAGGAACGGATTCTGTCACCCGAAGCCGCCGTCAAGACCAGCGCGGCGTTCGGGCAGCTCGCCCAGACGCTGGTCTCCGGATATGACGGGGACACCAACACCCTGGAAGGCGTCGTCCGCGCCATGCTGAAGCCGCTGCTGAAGGAATGGCTAGACGCCAACCTGCCGCGCGTCGTCGAGGAGATCGTCCAGGCGGAAATCCGGCGGCTCGCCCGCTGACCGCTGGAATCGCGGACCATTTCCCGGTAAAACCCCGGCCGAATCCGAGTTCTGTCGAGAAGCGTGTCCGCGATGCAGGATAAAGTCTTTCGGCCCGCCGAGGTCGAACCCGAAATCTACGCCCAGTGGGAGGAAGCCGGCGCGTTCGCCGCCGGCCGGCGTCCGGACGCCAGGCCCTACACCATCGTCATCCCGCCACCCAACGTCACCGGCAGCCTGCACATGGGCCATGCGCTCAACAACACGCTGCAGGACGTGCTGGTGCGCTTCGAGCGCATGCGCGGCCGCGACGTGCTGTGGCAGCCGGGCACCGACCACGCCGGCATCGCCACCCAGATGGTGGTCGAGCGCCAGCTCGCCGAGCAGGGCAACATCCGCCGCCAGGACATGGGCCGCGACGAGTTCCTCAAGCGGGTCTGGACGTGGAAGGAAGAATCCGGCGGCACCATCATCAACCAGCTCCGCCGACTGGGCGCGAGCTGCGACTGGTCGCGCGAGCGCTTCACCATGGACGAGGGCCTCAGCGAGGCCGTGCTCAAGGTGTTCGTCGAGTGGTACCGCGCCGGCCTGATCTACAAGGACAAGCGGCTGGTCAACTGGGATCCCAAGCTGGTGACCGCCATCTCCGACCTGGAGGTGGAGCCGAAGGAGATCAAGGGCCATCTCTGGCACTTCCGCTATCCGATCGCGGGCGAGCCGGGCCGGTTCATCGTCGTCGCGACCACCCGGCCCGAGACCATGCTGGGCGATACCGCCGTCGCCGTTCACCCCGACGACGAGCGCTACACGAACCTGATCGGCAAGATGGTCGAGCTGCCGCTGACCGGCCGCCGGATACCCATCGTCGGCGATAGCTATGCCGATCCGGAAACCGGCTCGGGCGCGGTCAAGATCACGCCGGCCCACGACTTCAACGATTTCGAGGTCGGCCGGCGCCACGGCCTGCCGATGATCAACATCCTCGATGCCTCGGCGCACCTCAACGAGAATGTCCCCGAGGCCTATCGCGGCATGGAGCGGTTCAAGGCGCGCGCCAAGGTGGTCGAGGACCTGGATGCGCTGGGCCTGCTGGAGAAGATTGACGACCATCTGCACTCGGTCCCGCACGGCGACCGCAGCGGCGTCGCTATCGAGCCATGGCTGACCGACCAGTGGTATGTGGACGCGGCAACGCTGGCCAAGCCGGCGATCGAGGCCGTCGAGCGCGGCCAGACCGTGTTCGTGCCGCGCAACTGGGAAAAGACCTATTTCGAGTGGCTGCGCAACATCCAGCCCTGGTGCATCTCGCGCCAGCTCTGGTGGGGCCACCAGATCCCGGCCTGGTACGGCCCGGACAACAAGGTGTTCGTCGCGCTGACCGAGGACGAGGCCGCCGCCGAGGCGCGCGCCCACTATGGCCGCGACGAGCCGCTCAGGCGCGACGAAGACGTGCTCGACACCTGGTTCTCGTCCCAGCTCTGGCCGTTTTCGACCCTGGGCTGGCCGGAACAGACGCCCGAGTTGAAACGCTACTACAAGACCGACGTGCTGGTCACCGGCTTCGACATCATCTTCTTCTGGGTCGCCCGCATGATGATGATGGGCCTGCACTTCATGAAGGATGTGCCGTTCCCGACCGTCTACATCCATGCGCTCGTCCGCGACGAGAAGGGTGCCAAGATGTCGAAGTCGAAGGGCAACGTCATCGATCCGTTGC
>JBKJNE010000007.1:0-2683 GCA_046596015.1 Alphaproteobacteria bacterium | reverse complement strand
CCCATCTTGGCGACGATCATCTCCACTTCGGGAAACTGCTTCAGCCGCTTCTCCAGCGCCGCCTGCATGCCCACCGCCTGCGTGAGGCTGGTGCCTGGAATGCGCAGCGCGTGCAGCGCGATGTCGCCTTCGTCCAGGTTCGGGATGAACTCGGTGCCCATACGAGAAGCCAGCAGCCCACTCAACGCCACCAGAACCACCGCGCCCGCCACCATGGCCTTGCCATGCGCCAGGGCAAAATCCAGCAGGGGCCGATAGCCCTTGCCGGCCGCGCGCATCACCCGGTTCTCCTTTTCCTCCACCTTGCCGGCGATGAACATCGCGACCGCCGCCGGCACGAAGGTTACCGACAGCAGCAGGGCCGCGAGCAGGGCCGCGACGACCGTGAACGCCATCGGGTGGAACATCTTTCCCTCCACGCCCGTCAGCGCGAAGATCGGCACGTAGACAACCGTGATGATGACGACCCCGACGATGCTCGGTTTCGCCACTTCGCTCGTCGCCCTCGCGGCCAGCACATGGCGTTCATGCGGCGTCAGCAGCCTGCCCAGCCGGTGCTGCTCCTCGCCGAACCGGCGCAAGCAATTTTCGATGATGATCACCGCGCCGTCGACGATCAGACCGAAATCCAGCGCGCCGAGGCTCATCAAATTGCCGGACACCCGGTTGGCGACCATGCCGCTGACCGCCAGCAGCATGGACAGCGGAATGACCGCCGCCGTGATCAGCGCCGCGCGCACGTTTCCCAGCAGCAGGAACAGCACCGCGATCACCAGCACCGCGCCTTCCAGCAGGTTCTTGCTCACCGTGGCGATGGTCCGGTCCACCAGCGAGGTCCGGTCATAGACCGGTTTCGCCACCAGCCCCGCCGGCAGGCTGGTGTTCACCTGCTCGATCTTGGCCGCCACCGCCCGTGCTACCGTGCGACTGTTCTCGCCGATCAGCATGAACACCGTGCCCAGCACCACTTCCTCGCCGTTTTCGGTCGCCGCGCCCGTCCGCAGTTCCCGGCCCAGCGCCACGTCGGCCACGTCGCGCACCCGGATCGGCACGCCGTCGCGCTGTGCCACGACGATCCCGGCCAGATCCTGGTCGGTCGCGGCCTGCCCGGGCACCCGGATCAGCACTTGCTCGCCGTTGCGTTCGATATACCCGGCGCCCGCGTTCGCATTATTCCGCTCCAGCGCCTCGACCACGTCCAGCGCCGTGATCCCATAGGCCGCCAGCCGCTGCGGATGCGGCGTGACGTGGAATTCCTTCTTGAAGCCGCCGACGGTGTTGATTTCGGTGACGCCCGGGATGTTCCGCAGTTGCGGGCGGACCACCCAGTCCTGCACCGTTCGCAGGTCCGTCGGCGTCCATGCGCTGCCGTCCGGCTTGCGCGCGCCCGGCTTGGGTTCGACCACGTACATGTAGATTTCGCCAAGACCGGTAGAGATCGGACCCAGGCTCGGCTCGATCCCCGGCGGCAGTTGGCCGCCGGCCTCCTGCAGCCGCTCGTTGATCAACTGTCGCGCGAAATAGATGTCGGTGCCGTCCTTGAACACCACCGTCACCTGGGAGAGCCCGTACCGGGAGATGGACCTTGTGTAGTCGAGGCCCGGCAGTCCGGCGAGCGCCGTCTCGATCGGATAGGTGATGCGCTGCTCGGCCTCGAGCGGCGAATAGCCCTGCGCCTCGGTATTGATCTGCACCTGGACGTTGGTGATGTCCGGCACCGCGTCGATCGGCAGCCGCGTGAAATTCCACGCCCCCAGCCCCGCCAGCGACAGCACCACCGCCAGCACGATGAACCGGTGATGGATCGAGAACAGGATGATCCGTTCGAATACCGAGGGTTTGTCAGTGGTCATGGGACGCACCCGACTTCTCGATGTCGGCCTTGATCAGGAAGCTGTTCTCGGCGACGTATTCCTCGCCGGGCCGCAGGCCGCCCAGCACCTCGACCCAATGCTCGGTGCGGCGTCCGATTTCGAGCATTCGCACCTCGTAGGTGTCGCCGACCTTGGCGAAGACGACCTCGAAATCACGGAAGCGTTGCAGCGCCCTCGTCCGCACCGCCAGAGGAATGACGGCTTCCTCCACCACCACGAGCCCCCGCACCGTCATCCCCGGAAGCCAGCCCCCGTTCGGCACCGTCAGGGGCGCGCGCGCCACCACGGTCTGGCTGGAGATTTCCTTGACCGGCAGGAGTGTCGCGATACGCGACGGGATCGCTTCACCGCCATTCATCGGCGTCACGTTGACGGCCTGGCCCGGGCGAACCTTGCCCATGTCCCGGTCGAAGATGTGGAAATCCGCGACAAGCCTGCCCGGATCGCCCAGGCGGTAGATCGGCTCGTCGCCGGCGACGTCGCCGGGATTGGCGCCACGCTCGACGATGACGCCGCCGATCGGTGCGGTGACCGAATAGGACTGCAGGCTTTCGTTGCTTTCGACCCGCGCCAGCACCTCGCCGGCGCGCACCGCATCGCCGACATTCCTGGTCATCGAGAGAATTTTACCCGGGAAGCGCGCCTTGGCGCTCGCCTCCGCGCCGGGCGCGAACCCAACCCTGCCAAGCACCTCCACGGTCGTGGCAATGGTCGCCGGACCGGCCTTTTCGGTTTTGATGCCCGCCTGCGCCGCAGCGGCCGAGGCTATGGTCGTGCGGCCTTCGTAGGAGTCGTAGCTCCAGCGATGT
>JBKJNE010000329.1:0-6713 GCA_046596015.1 Alphaproteobacteria bacterium | reverse complement strand
TGGCGGCCTTCGTCGACATTCACCTGCCGCATCCGCTGATCGCCGCCTATTTCGCGCTGTCGGCATCGCTGCTGCTGTCGCTGATCGGCCTGCTGGGCGGCGTCTGGGCCACCAAGTTCGATCACATGGCGGCGATCACCAACTTCGTCATCATGCCGCTGTCATTCCTGTCGGGCACGTTCTACTCGATCGAGCGCCTGCCGGCCTTCTGGCAGGTGATCAGCCATTTCAACCCGTTCTTCTATGCGATCGATGGGCTGCGCTATTCCTTCATCGGCCACGCCGACAGTTCCATCCCGCTGGGCATGGGCGTCATGCTGGCGCTCAACATCGCGCTCTATACCGTCTGCTACTGGGTGTTCCGACGAGGCTATAGGCTGAAGGATTAGGTGCTTTAGGCGCCTGCCTTTTTCGTTGACACCCCTTGGAGCGCTCTCGATACTCCACGGCTTTTTCCGAGACCCTCACGCGGACGGGGAAATTCGATGATCACGGCTGTCATGCCGACCTATGCGCGGGCCGACCTCGCCTTCGAAAAGGGCAAGGGGTCGTACCTCTATACCACCGACGGCGAGAAGTTCCTGGACTTCTGCGGCGGCATCGCCGTGACCAGCCTCGGCCATGCCCACCCGCATCTCGTCGAGGCGCTGAAGGCCCAGGCCGACGCGCTGTGGCACACTTCGAACCTCTACCGAATTCCGCAACAGGAGAAGCTGGCCGCGCGCCTCACCGAGGCGACGTTCGCGGACACCGTGTTCGTGTGCAACTCGGGCGCCGAGGCGCTCGAATGCGCCATCAAGACCACCCGCAAATATCATTACGTCAACGGCGCGCCCGAGCGCTTTCGCATCATTACCATGGAAGGCGCCTTCCACGGCCGGACCCTGGCGACCATCGCCGCCGGCGGCCAGGCCAAGCACCTCGAGGGCTTCGGCCCCAAGGTCGACGGCTTCGACCAAGTGCCGTTCGGCGACCTCGAGGCGCTGGCGGGCGCCATCGGCCCGCACACCGCCGGCGTGCTGTTCGAGCCGGTGCGCGGCGAGGGCGGCATCAACGCCATTCCGGTCGAGCTGATGGCCAAAATCCGCAGGCTGTGCGACGAGCGCGGCATCCTGATGGTGCTTGACGAGGTCCAGTGCGGTATCGGCCGCACCGGCAAGCTGTTCGCCTACCAGTGGTCGGACATCGAGCCCGACATCCTGGCCAGCGCCAAGGGCCTGGGCGGCGGTTTCCCGATCGGCGCGTGCCTGGCCACCGAGCAGGCGGCGAAGGGCATGGTGGCCGGCAGCCACGGCTCGACCTTCGGCGGCAACCCGATGGCCTGCGCCGTCGCCAACGCCGTGCTCGACGTGGTGCTGGAGCCCGGCTTCCTCGACCGGGTGCAGGACCTGGGCGGCTATATGGGCCAGAAGCTGGCCGCGGTGGTCGCCCGCCACCCGGACATCCTGGACGGCGTGCACGGCGTCGGCCTGATCCGCGGCCTGCGCTGCAAGGTGACCAACACCGACCTGGTGAACGCGCTGCGCGACCAGCATGTTCTGACCGTGGGCGCCGGCGACAACCAGGTGCGGCTGCTGCCGCCGCTGACGGTGACCGAGGACGAGATCGACGAGGCCGCCGCCGCCATCGACGCGGCCTGCGCCGCGGTCTTGGCCCAGTCGAGTCCGGCGTCATGAGCGACGGCGGTTACCGGCACTTCCTGGACCTGGACGATATCGACGCCAGCGAACTGAAGGGCATCATTGGCCGCGCCCGCGCCATGAAAACGGCACGCCACGGCCTTCCGAAAGGCGCCCTCGACCCCAATCCGCCGCTGGACGGCCACATTCTCGCCGCGATATTCGAGCGGGAATCGACCCGGACGCGCGTTTCCTTCGACGTCGGCATGCGCCAGCTCGGCGGCCGGACCATGGTGCTGACCGGCGACGAGACCCAGCTCGGCCGCGGCGAGACGGTGGCCGATACCGCCCGCGTCCTGTCGCGCTTCGTCGACGTGATCATGCTGCGCACGCTGCGCCACGACTACCTGCTGGAGCTGGCCGCGAACGCCACCATCCCGGTGATCAACGGGCTCACGCAATTGACCCATCCGTGCCAGCTGATGGCCGACGTGATGACCATCGAGGAGCACCGCGGCCCGATCGCCGGCAAGGTGGTGGCCTGGACCGGCGACGGCAACAATGTCTGCGCCAGCCTGGTGCATGCGGCGGTGAAGTTCGACTTCGAGCTGCGCATCGCCACGCCGGGGAAATACGCGCTGCGCCAGGACGTGCTGGACTGGTCGGCGTCGCACCAGGGCCGCGTGTCGGTGGGCGACGATCCATGGGCGGCGGCGGCGGGCGCCGACTGCGTGTTCACGGACACGTTCGTGTCCATGGGCCAGACCGGCCGCGAGAAGCGGCTGGAACGGCTGGCGCCCTTCAGCGTCAGCGGTAAGCTGATGGCGGCGGCCAAGCCCGAGGCGCTGTTCCTGCACTGCCTGCCCGCCCACCGCGGCGAGGAGGTCGACGCGGCGGTGATCGACGGGCCGCAGTCGGTGGTCTGGGACGAGGCCGAGAACCGGCTGCATGTCCAGAAGGCCATCCTGCTGTGGTGCCTGGGAAAGTAACGCTTCGATGCCGACCACTCCCCCGGTTCTCGGCGGCGCCGCCGACGATGTGATCCAGCCGTTCCAGATCGAGGGCGAGGACGTGCGCGGCCGCGTCGTGCGCCTCGGACCGCTGGTCGACGAGATCCTGCACCGCCACGCCTATCCGGACGGCGTCGCCAGCCTGCTCGCCCACGCGCTGGCCATGACCGCGCTGCTCGGCAGCTCGATCAAGTTCGAGGGCAAACTGATCATGCAGGCCAAGGGCGACGGCGCGGTGAAGACCATCGTCGTCGACTACAGGACGCCGGGCGAGATGCGCGGCTGGGTCGCGTTCGACCAGACGCTGTACGACGCGGCGGTGGCCAGGGGCGTCGATCCGGGCCGCGAGGTGCCGCAACTGCTGGGCGGCGGCTACCTGGCGTTCACCATCGACCAGGGACCGGACACCGAGCGCTACCAGGGCATCGTCGGCTTGGAGGGCGGGACGCTGGCTGAGTGCGCGCAGAAATATTTCGAGGATTCCGAGCAGCTCCCCTCGGCGGTGAAGCTGAGCGCCGCGCAGGTCGGCGGCACATGGCGCGCCGGCGGCATCATGCTGCAGTACCTGGCCTCGGCCGGTCACCAGCACGATGACGACGAGGACGACAGCTGGCGCGAAAGCGCCATCCTGATGGCCAGCACCCGCGACGACGAGCTGGTCAGCCCGGACGTCACGCCGAAGCAGCTATTGTTCCGGCTGTTCCACGAGCGCGGCGTCCGCGTGTTCGATCCGATCCCGCTGGGCGTGTTCTGCCAGTGCAGCCGCGAGCGGATCGAGGACGTGCTTGCCCAGTTCGGCGGCGACGACATGTCGGACATGGTCGTCGATGGCAAGATCATCGTGACCTGCGAATTCTGCAGCCGGGTCTACGAGTTCGATCCGCCCGCGCAATGATGCCTCGTTTCGGCATTTCCCGTCGGTTCGGGGCCAATTGACCGCAAAGACGGCGCAAAAAGCGTGAAAATCGACTAACCGGCCGGGCAGAAGGAAAGTGTCTTGGAGTTTTCCAGTTTCTAAAACTATTCCAGGCTGTCCCCGGCGTCCCTGCTGGCGGCGGCGATGGCGCTGTTGCTCTCCAGCCGCTCGGCGGCATCCCACAGCATCAGGGCGGTTTCGAAGCTGCCGCGCACTTCCGGGTCGCGGCGGAGCTGCCAGTAGGCCGACCGCACCGCCAGATAGGTGGTCATGTCGTCGCCCAGCAGCTCCGGGTTCTCGCTGAGGGTGAAGAGCTGGCGGACCGCGTTCTGCCGCTCGCGCGGGTTGGCGACCAGGTCGTTGCCGACGTCGACGAGCTGGCGGGCGACCGGATTGGCGAAGCGCTGGGCCGGCGGCACCAGCTTGTCCTTGAGGTCGTCCGCGACGACCGCGTCCTCGGGCTTGACCATGACCATGTTCTGGTCCGGGGCGAACAGCGGCAGGACGTAGCGGACGGTGATCAAGGCCAGCAGGACGCCCACCGCCGCCCAGCGGGCAACGGCCAGGGCCCGTGCGAGGCGTCCCGGAGGTTGTTCGTCGGAATCAGGCATTTTGCCTTGTGTTTCCTCAGCCCAGCAGCCAGTCCGGCAGCGTTTCCGCGGCCAGTATTTCCTCATAGGTAGGGCGGCGGCGGGTGACGGCAAATCGGTTTCCGTCCACCAGAACCTCCGGTACCAACGGCCTCGTATTATAGCTGGAAGCCATCACCGCGCCATAGGCGCCGGCGGACATGATGGCGATGAGGTCGTTCGCGGCGAGCGGGGTCGACATCCGCTCCCTGGCGAAGGTGTCGCCGGTCTCGCAGACCGGGCCGACGAAATCGACCGGCGACGCCTCCGCGCCGGGCGCGGGCTCGGCCACCGGCAGGATGTGGTGATAGGCGCCGTACATGCTGGGCCGGATCAGGTCGTTCATGGCGCCGTCGATGATCACGAAGCCGCGGTTGCCGGTCTGCTTCACGTAGATGACCTTCGACACCATGATGCCGGCGTTGCCGACGATCAGCCGGCCCGGCTCCAGCACGATCTGGCAGTCCAGCGGCCCGATCAGCCGGCCGACCAGCTCGGCGTAGCGGTCCGGATGGGGCGGCTCGGGATCGTCGGGATGGTAGGGAATGCCGAGGCCGCCGCCGACGTCCACCCGGCGGATGTCGTGGCCTTCGGCGCGCAGCTCCATCACCAGGGTGGCGATGCGGCCGAACGCCTCCTCGTAGGGATCGAGCGAGGTGAGCTGGGAGCCGATATGGACGTCGACACCGACCGGGTCGATGCCGGGAAGCTCGGCGGCCAGCCGGTACATCTCGCGCGCCCGGCGGAGCGGCAGGCCGAACTTGTTCTCGCCCTTGCCGGTCGAGATCTTCTCGTGGGTCCTGGCGTCAACGTCCGGATTGATGCGCAGCGCGACCGGGGCCTTCACGCCCTTCTCGACGGCGACGGCGTTGAGCACCAGCAGCTCGGGTTCGGACTCGACGTTGAACTGGAGGATGCCCTGGTCGAGCGCGAAGGCCATCTCGTCATGGGTCTTGCCGACACCCGCGAACACGATCTTGCCTGCCGGGATGCCGGCGGCCAGCGCCCGGCGCAGCTCGCCTTCCGAGACGATGTCGGCGCCGGCGCCCAGCCGGCCCAGGGTCTTCAGCACCGCGATGTTGGAATTGGCTTTCACCGCGTAGCACACCAGCGCGTCCATATGCGCGAAGGCGTTCGAGAACACGGTGAAATGCCGGGTCAGCGTGGCGGTCGAGTAGCAATAGAACGGCGTGCCGACCGCCGCCGCGATCTCGGGCAGCGGCACATCCTCGGCGTGCAGGACGCCTCCCTTGTACTCGAAGTGGTTCATCAGGGCGTGTTGGGCTGGGGCGGGACGTCCGGGGCCGGCTTGCTGTCCGGCGACTGGGGCGAAACCTTCTTGACGGGCGGCGGCGCGGTGGCGTCGGGCGGCGCCTCCAGCGGACCCTTGCGGCCGCAGGCGGCGGCGAGCCCGCACAGCAGGACGACGGCGGCGATCTTCATCACATTCATGCCCATCCTTACGCTCATGTCAGGCGCTCCTTCCACGCGGCGATCGCCTCGCGCACGCGGTCGGGCGCGGTGCCGCCATAGGACCGGCGGCTGGCGACCGACCGCTCGACGGTCAGCACGCCGAACACGGCGCCGGTGATGCCGGGCTCGACCGATTGCATGTCGGCCAGGGTCAGGTCCGCCAGGCCGCAGCCCCTGCCCTCGGCCAGCTTGACCAGCGACCCGGTGACGTGGTGGGCGCGCCGGAACGGCATGTCCAGGTTCTGCACCAGCCAGTCAGCCAGGTCGGTCGCGGTGGCGAAGCCGGTGCCCGCGGCCTGCAGCAGCACGGGCTCGTCGACCTTCAGGTCGGCGATCATGCCGGTCATGGCGGCGACGCAGAGCGAAATCGACTCGGCGGCGTCGAAGGTCGGCTCCTTGTCCTCCTGCATGTCCTTGGAATAGGCCAGCGGCAGGCCCTTCATCACGATCAGCAGGGTGTTCAATGACCCGACGATCCGGCCGGTCTTGGCGCGGATCAGTTCGGCGGCGTCGGGATTGCGCTTCTGCGGCATGATCGACGAGCCGGTCGAGAACGAATCGCTCAGGCTGGCGAAGCGGAACTGGGCGCTGGACCAGATCACCAGCTCCTCGGCGAGCCGCGACAGGTGCACGGCGCAGATCGAGGCGGCCGACAGGAACTCCAAGGCGAAATCCCGGTCGGACACGGCGTCGAGCGAATTGGCGGTGGGCCGGTCGAAGCCCAGCGCCGTGGCCGTCATCTGCCGGTCGATGGGGAACGACGTGCCGGCGAGCGCGGCCGAACCCAGCGGGTTCTCGTTGAGCCGCCTGCGCGCATCGGCGAGCCGGCCCCGGTCGCGGCCCGTCATCTCCACATAGGCCATCAGATGGTGGCCGAAGGTGACCGGCTGGGCCACCTGCAGATGGGTGAAGCCCGGCATCAGGGTTGCGGCGTGCTCCTCGGCCCGCGCCAGCAGGACTTTCTGCAGGTCGCCGAGCGCGCCGTCGAGATTGTCGATGGCGTCGCGCACCCAGAGCCGGAAGTCGGTCGCCACCTGGTCGTTGCGCGAGCGGGCGGTGTGCAGCC
>JBKJNE010000165.1:0-2562 GCA_046596015.1 Alphaproteobacteria bacterium | reverse complement strand
CAACGCCGACACCTTCGCCGGCGCCGTGGCCGCCGCCGTGGGCGCGCGCCGCCTGTTGATGCTGACCGACGTGAAGGGCGTGCTGGACAAGGCCGGCGCGTTGATGACCAACCTGTCGCCCGAGGACGTGGAGAAGCTGATCGAGGACGGCACCGTCTCCGGCGGCATGATCCCCAAGGTCGAGACCTGCATGAACGCGGTGAAGGGCGGCGTCGACGCCGCCGTCATCCTCGACGGCCGGGTGTCGCACGCCGTGCTGCTCGAGCTGTTCACCGCGGTGGGCGCGGGCACGCTGATCGGGAAGAGCTAAGGGCCGTCGTCGGGCTTAGCGCCCAAGCCCCGCCCAAGATTCCGCGGTGATCTCGGCGATTTCCTCGATGGAGAGGACGCGGTCGGAAACGCCTTTGAGGCTGCCGAAGATCGCGGAGATATGTCCGGTCGGCCGCGCGCTCAGAACCAGCCGGCCATCGCCCGTCTTCTCTGCGCGGATCGTATCACCGGGCGCCACGCCCAGATGGTCCAGGAATTCCTTGGGAAGGGTGATCCTCCCCCTCGAAGTGACTTTTATTTCCATCTCATTCACCCCATTGCATCGCTTATCTGAGGCGACGCGGCACAGTCGGCAAGTCGGCCAAAGCCGATGTTTACAGGACAGGCCGCTTTCCCTATTCTCCGCCGCCACGACGGACCCGTAGCTCAGCTGGATAGAGCGCTGCCCTCCGAAGGCAGAGGTCGTGAGTTCGAATCTCGCCGGGTCCGCCAGTTTCTTTAGTAAAATCCGCAGTTTATCAGGTCGCATATGCGGCGTTTAAGGAGAATGGTCGCGGAAGCGAAGATTTTGGCGGGATCGAGCAGCAGTTGCTCCGGGCACCGTCGCTTCAGACGACCTCAATCGCCGGCGCTTTCGAGAACGGATTGAGGACCTCCACGTCGCATCCCCGGATATCGTCGATGTCGCGGGTGACGAGCACAAGGCCGTGGACGCGCGCCGTGGCGGCCAAGGCCCGGTCCTCGCTGGTTCTTGTCCTTGGCGCCGAGGAGGCGCGTCCATTCGGCGACGACCCGACCATCGATCGGAACGACCCGGCCCGCGTAGGCCGCTTCGAGCGTGTCGATGGCCGCCAACATCTGCGCTGCAAGTTCGGGTTCCTTCCTGCGCCGCCGTTCCCAGCCGCGGCGCTTCTCGAAGAAGGTCATGGCGCTGATCCGTAGATCGGAGTCGTCCACCGTCGCGAACCAGGCCCGCACTCGTGCGTCCCCCTTGGGATGCAGCTCTCGGAGCACGTTCTCGTCGAGCAGGTAGACGGTCACGGAATGAGCTGCGGCGGCATCAGCTCCGCTTCAGTCTCATCCCAAACCCCCGACGCGGACATGTCCGAGAGCATCCGCTTGAGGCTTTGCACAGGCAGCGGCCGCCCATTGCGCGGGTAAACCTTGGCATATTCAACGGCCGCGTCGATCTGCACGGGCGTCAGGCTCGGATAGTCCTCTGTGATCTCGGCTGCGGTCTGCCCTTTGGCGAGCGCCGCCACGACATGGACCGGGACGGTTGTACCGCGAAGGACCGGATCGGCGCCGCGCCGCTCATCGACTAGAGCTTTCACCTGCCTGAGCCGGTCAAGCCGCTCCGAAATCTGCTGGTCGATGTCAGCCAGCTTCAGCACCATCACTCCAAGATCGAGCCTGTGCGCTTCCGCCGGCAGCCGGCGCACGGCCTCGTAGACCTTACGGCGGGCGGCGGGTGTCAGGTCCTTCTCGACCTGGCTGGCGATCGCGAGATATCGGAGCTCTGCCGGCCCCACCTTCCGAAGGCGATGCTTGCCGCGCCTCTGCAGCTTGGCCTTGATAACCCCGCGATCCACGGCGCGATTGATGGCCGTGCTGGATTGTCCGACGACGTAACCTGCCTCGTTCAAGGTCAAGCTGACCGCTTCCGACATCTTCGCCTCCGTCCATAACTATTCCCAATATAGGGAAGAGTTATGGGGTTATCAACTACGGCCACGCTGCGAGGCTCTTGAACCGATCCGCTTAAGAAACATTCGACTTCATGGCGGCGCTGCGCACTGAAATCTCAATTGGGCTTTACCGCGCCGAGGACAAGCGAACGGCTCAAGGACTGCCCCCCGACGAAGCGGGCCGAAACGATGCGAGCCATTGCTCGAAGGCCTGGAGCGAGGCCGGATCGGCCGGTACCTGCAGAAACCGCCCCTCGTAGCGCGCCCGGGCGCCCGCCCAATTGACCAGGTGCGCCGCGAAGTCTCTCTGGTCGGGGTTGGGAATCTTGCGCGCGTCGAAGATCACGGAAAGGAACTCGATGCCTAGCAGCTGCCCCTCAGCGTCAAGCTGCACCCCCGCGATGGCCGTCACGGCGGCCGGACCCCGGATCGACAGCCCGCCAACGCCGACGAAGTTGCCTAGCGAATAGAAGATCGGCTTGCCCCGGTAGCACTCGATCGCGCGCAGCACATGCGGCCCGTGGCCCACCACCACGTCGGCGCCGCTGTCGATGGCGGCGCGCGCGAAGGCCACCGCGTTGCTGCGGTTTTCGCCCCGCTGTTG
>JBKJNE010000269.1:0-3134 GCA_046596015.1 Alphaproteobacteria bacterium | reverse complement strand
GACGCTGACGCCTTCCTTCTTCAGCTCCTCGGCCATTTCCTTCAGCGCGTGCTGCGCCTGGGCGACGGCCATGCCGTAGCCGGGGACGATGATGATCGAGCCGGCGTTCTTCATGATGAAGGCCGCGTCCTCGGCCGAGCCGCGCTTCACCGGACGGGTCTCCACCGTGCCGGCCGCGGCCGACGAGGATTCGCCGCCGAAGCCGCCGAGGATGACGCTGAAGAACGAGCGGTTCATGGCCTTGCACATGATGTAGCTCAGGATCGCGCCCGATGAGCCCACCAGCGCGCCGGTGATGATCAGCGCCGTGTTCGACAGCGTGAAGCCGATACCGGCGGCAGCCCAGCCCGAATAGGAGTTCAGCATGGATACCACGACAGGCATGTCGGCGCCGCCGATCGGGATGATCAGGGTGATGCCGATCACCAGCGCCAGGCCGGCGATGGCCCACAGCACCCAGGCCTGCTGGTCGATGCAGAAATAGACGACCAGGCCGAGCAGGGCGATGCCGAGCAGCGCGTTCAGCGGATGCTGGCCGGGAAACACCACGGGTGCGCCAGAGACCAGGCCCTGCAGCTTGGTGAAGGCGATGACCGAGCCGGTGAAGGTGACGGCGCCGATGGCGATGCCGAGCGACATTTCCACCAGGCTGGCGGTGTGGATGGCGCCGGGCACGCCGATATTGAAGGCTTCCGGCGAGTAGAAGGCGCTGGCGGCCACCATCACGGCGGCAAGGCCGACGAGGCTGTGGAACGCGGCGACGAGCTGCGGCATGGCCGTCATGGCGACGCGGCGGGCGATCACCGCGCCGATGCCGCCGCCGATGGCGAGGCCGCCGACGATCAGGCCGATGGTGATCGGGTTGACGCCATGGCCGGCGATGTTGGCCAGCGTCGTGCCGATGGCGATAGCCATGCCGACCATGCCCATGGTGTTGCCCCGGCGCGAGGTGACCGGCGACGACAGGCCGCGCAGCGCCAGGATGAACAGGACGCCGGAGACCAGGTAGAGGATGGCGGTGATATTCGGTGACATTTCCCCGGCCCCTTACTTTTCTTTTTTCTTGTACATGGCCAGCATGCGCTGGGTGACCAGGAAGCCGCCGAAGATGTTGACCGACGCCATGATGAGCGCGAGGAAGCCGAGGATCTTCGAGGTCCAGGTCATTTTCTCGACGGTCATGTCGGCCATGTCGGGCACCTGCACGCCCACGGCGATCAGCGCGCCGACCACGATCACCGACGAAATGGCGTTGGTGACCGCCATCAGCGGGGTGTGCAGGGCGGGCGTCACGCTCCAGACCACGTAGTAGCCGACGAAGATCGCCAGCACGAAGATCGCCAGTTCGAAGACGACGGGGCTAACGGCAAGGTATTCCATGATCAGGCTCCGGTGAATTGCGGATGGACGATCTGGCCGTCGCGGGTCAGCAGGATGCCGGCCACCGTCTCGTCATCCCAGGTGAACGACAGGGCGCCGTCCTTCACATGGGGCGTGATGAAGTTCAGCAGGTTCTTGGCGAACAGGTTCGACGCGTCGACCGGAATGCGGCTCGGCACGTTGAAGTGGCCGATGATGGTCACGTCGTTGCGCACCACAACCTCACCCGGCACGGTCAGCGTGCAGTTGCCGCCGGTCTCGGCCGCCAGGTCGTAGATCACCGAACCCGGCTTCATGGAGGCGACCATGGCGTCGTCGATCAGCTTGGGCGCCGGACGGCCCGGGATCAGCGCCGTGGTGATGGCGATATCCTGCTTGGCGATGGTGTCGGCGATCAGCTTGGCCTGCTTGGCCTTGTAGGCGTCGCTCATTTCCTTGGCATAGCCGGCGGCGGTCTCGGCGGCCTTGGACTCCTCGTCCTCGACCATCAGGAACTTGCCGCCCAGCGATTCCACCTGCTCCTTTGTGGCGGGGCGCACATCGGTGGCGCTGACGATGGCGCCCATGCGCTTGGCGGTGGCGACGGCCTGCAGGCCCGCGACGCCGGCGCCGAAGATCATCACCTTGGCTGGCGCCACGGTGCCGGCGGCGGTCATCATCATCGGCATGGCGCGCTTGTAGTGGTCCGCCGCCTCGACGACGGCCTTGTAGCCGGCCAGGTTGTTCTGCGAGCTCAGGATGTCCATGGACTGGGCGCGGCTGATGCGGGGCATCAGTTCCATGGCCATGGCGTTGATCCCGGCGGCGGCATAGGCCTTCACGCCGTCCATGTCCTGGTAGGGCGTCAGCGACGCGATCAGCCAGGCGCCGCGCTTGATCAGGCCGAACTCGTCCACATCGCCCTCGCCGGCGCGCAACGGACGCTGGATCTTGAAGATCACGTCGGCGTCGGCATAGGTGCTGGCGGCATCGGGCGCGATGGTCGCGCCGGCCTCGGCGAACACCCGGTCCGGCTGCGAGGCGCCGTCGCCCGCGCCGGTCTCGACGACCACGTCGAATCCCAGGCCCTTCAGTTTCTTCACGGTATCAGGCGAGACCGCGACACGGCGCTCGTGCGGCCGCCGTTCCTTGGGTACAGCGATTTTCATGAAAACGTCCCGTTATGCCGTTTTTTGGCGATGCTTATCGTTGGTCGGGACTATAGCAGACGAACACTGCACCGCAACAATCTACACGGTGTACAAGCGCACCTGACTTTAGGATTTTCGCACGGTCTGCGCGGGCGCCAGCCGGCGCACGACAAGGCTGGCGATGGTCACGTGGGTATGGGGACCGTGGCCCAGCCGCATGGCCAGCGACGGCGCGCCGTCCACCGCGTCGGCCAGGGCGCGCGCGCCGGAGGCGATGGCGCGTTCGGTGGCGATACTCTCCTCCAGGCCTTTCTTCAGCGCGCCCATGGCGGTGCGCATGGGCGCGGTGCTGGCGATGCCGCTCGGATCCTCGTGGCGGCGCAGCCAGTCGTAATAGCGCGGCGCCGAGGCGGTTGCCTTGCGCAGCAGCCCCTCGGCCTTGTCGATGGCCCGGCGCGCGGCGGCCAGGCTGGCCGGCGCGAGTGGCTGGCCGCCGGTGTCCGGACGCTCCAGCAAATGGATCATGGCGGTGTTGAGCTCGGCCCGC
Source organism: Alphaproteobacteria bacterium (assembly GCA_046596015.1). Classification (GTDB taxonomy): domain Bacteria; phylum Pseudomonadota; class Alphaproteobacteria; order SMXS01; family SMXS01; genus RI-34. The sequence goes on along the minus strand of JBKJNE010000269.1, from coordinate 77 downwards.
GCCCGGGTCAGGAAATATTGCGGATTGGCGGTGCGGATGGAGGCGGCGGCGGCGTGCTGAAAGTGGTTCTCCCGTCC
>JBKJNE010000230.1:0-5021 GCA_046596015.1 Alphaproteobacteria bacterium | reverse complement strand
GTTGAACTGGCGCATCAGCCGCAGGCGCGGCGGGGTCAGCGCTTCCTTCATGCGGCGCTCGGCCCTGACCCGCGCCTCGACCGTGTCGGCCTCGCGCCACGCATTGACACCGAGGGTCAGCGCGTCGCCGTCGGTGGCGAAGCGTTCCGCCAGCAGTGTCAGGAAGCGGCGGCGGCCGGTGTCCTCGAACGACAGATAGAGCCGGCCCAGCTCGGCGGCGCGGGCGCGGGCGGCGAACTCGCCGCCGGGACCGCCGATGCAGTCGTCGATCTGGCGGCGCACCGCCTCCAGCCTGGCGGCCGGCAGGTCGGCGCCGATGTCGCCGCTGGCGGCAAGGGCGGCCGCGCCGTCGCGCACGTCCTTCCATGCGCGCCGCACCCGATACAGCGCCCGGTTCAGGAATGTCTCCCGCGCCGGTGGCGGAAGCTTCAGGCGATCGCCGCTCATGACGGATTCCGTAGCATGGAAGCCGCCCCTCAACCACCGCGCCTTTGTGAAGGTTGAATTGCGCTTAGCGCCCGAGCCACGCCAGGATCGCGGCGCGGTTTCCGTCCAGGTCGGGCACCGGGTCCCGCGTCGGCGGATCGGCGAAGGCCGACAGCTTGATCGGGTTGCCGGCGATCTCCAGCGGTCCGGTGACCGGATCGTCGACGGTCACCACCATGTTGCGGGCACGCACATGCGGGTCGTCGAGCGCCTGCTGCACATTGTTGATCGGACCGCACGGCACGCCCGCCCGCTCCAGCGCCTCCATCCAGAACGCGACGGGCCGGTGGCGCAGGGTGAATTCCATCTCGTGGGCCAGCCGGTCCACATGGGTGGTGCGCGCGTCGTTGGTGGCGAAGTCGGGATCGGCCAGCAGGTCCGGCCGGCCCAGCACGCCGCACAGTTTCTCGAACAGGCTGTTGTTGCCGGCGGCGACGATGATCCAGCCGTCCTGCGCCTGGTAGGCGGCGAACGGGGTGATCGACGGGTGCCGCGCGCCCAGCGGGCCGGGCGCGGTGCCGGTCGCCGCATAACGGGCTATGGCGTTCTCCAGGATGGCGATCTGGCAGTCCAGCATGGCGACATCGATCTTGATGCCCGCGCCGGTCAAGGCCCGGTGATATAGCGCCGCATTGATGCCGATGGTGGCGAACAGGCCGGCGGTGATGTCGCCCACCGAGCTGCCGACCCGGGTCGGCGGCCCGCCCGGATGGCCGGTGATGCTCATGATCCCGCCCATGCCCTGCACCACCATGTCGTAGGCGGGACGGGACTTGTAGGGTCCGGTATGGCCGAAGCCCGAGGCGGCGGCGTAGATCAGCGTCGGGAAACGCGCATGCAGCGCGTCCCAGCCATAGCCCAGCTTCTCCATCACGCCGGGCCGGTAGTTCTCGACGAGGATGTCGGCGCGGGCGAGAAGATCCTCGAAGATCGCGCGGTCGCCGTCGGCCTTGAGGTCGAGCGCGATGCTTTCCTTGCCGCGGTTGAGCGACATGAAATACGCCGACTTGTCCTCGATGAACGGGCCGATGTGGCGGCTGTCGTCGCCGGTCCCCGGCGTCTCCACCTTGATCACCCGCGCGCCCATGTCGGCCAGTACCATGGTGCAGTACGGCCCCGCCAGCACCCGGGTCAGGTCGACGACCAGCAGGCCGGAGAGCGGGCCGTCCACCATGGGTTTACTTGCCCTTGAACTGGGCCGGGCGCTTCTCGAAGAACGCCTTCACGCCCTCGCCGAAATCCTCGGTGCGGCCGGCGACCTTCTGGCTCTGCCGCTCCAGGTCGAGCTGGGCGTCATAGGTGTTGAGCGGGCTGTTCCAGTACAGTTTGCGGATCAGGCCCAGCGCCACGGTCGGGCCGTTGGCCAGCTCGGTGGCCAGCTTCCTCGCCTCGCCCATCAGCGCGTCGTCCTCGTAGACCCGGTTGATCAGGCCCCATTCCAGCGCCGTCGGCGCCGGCAGCTTGTCGGCCATCAGCGACAACTCCTTGGCGCGTGCCAGGCCGACGAGGCGCGGCAGCAAATAGGTCGAGCCGCCGTCCGGCACCAGGCCGATGCGGCGGAACGCCTGCAGGAAATAGCTGGATCTGGCGGCCAGGATCATGTCGCCCATCAGCGCGAAGCTCATGCCGACGCCGGCGGCCACGCCGTTGACGGCGGTGATCATCGGGAACGGCAGGTCGCGCAGGCGCTTCAGGATCGGATGATAGAAGCGCTCCAGCACGTCGCCCGCGTCGCTGTTCCTGGCGCCGGGCTCGCGCGAGATGCCGCCGCCCAGATTGGCGCCGGCGCAGAAGCCGCGGCCCTCGCCGGTCAGGATCAGGCAGCGCACGCCGCTGTCCTTGGCCTCGAGCGCGTCGAGCGCCGCCTGGATGTCTTCCAGCATGGGGGTCGACACCGCGTTGAGGGCCGTCGGATCGTTGAGGGTGAGGACGGCGACCGGACCGTCGATATCCAGTTTGACCTTGCCGTTCTTCATGTGCTTTATCTCCCCGGGAACACTTACAGGCCTCGCCAACAAAGGGCATTTTCCCCGGCATCGCAAGGGAAATCCCGCCCGAAAGTCACGTTGGCTCGGCGCCACATCTCGCAACGGGGAAGCGTGCATGTCCAGCTACGAATTCATCAAGACCGAACGCGACGGCAACCTGTTCATCCTGACCATGAACCGGCCCGACGTGATGAACGCCTGCCACTCGCCCATGCATGAGGAAATGCAGGCGGCGTTTGACGGGTTCGCGAGCGACGACGGCCTGTGGGTCGCCATCGTCACCGGCGCCGGCGACCGGGCGTTCTCGGCCGGCAATGACCTGAAGTACCAGGCGGCCGGCGGCAAGCGCTGGAAGGTGAAGACCGGCTTCGGCGGCATCACCTCGCGCTTTGATCTGTTCAAGCCGGTGATCGCGGCGGTGAACGGCGTCGCCATGGGCGGCGGCTTCGAGGTGGCGCTGGCCTGCGACATCATCGTCGCCTCGGACAAGGCGGTGTTCGCGCTGCCGGAAGTGCGCGTCGGCCTGATGGCGGGCGCGGGCGGCGTGCACCGCCTGCCGCGCACCATGCCGCTCAAGCAGGCCATGGGCATGATGCTGACCGGCAAGCGCATGAGCGCCGATGACGGGTACCGCCTCGGCTTCGTCAACGAGGTGGTGCCGCACGCCGACCTGATGACCGCCGCGCGCCGCTGGGCCGCCGAGATATTGGAGGCCTCGCCCATTTCCGTACGCGCCACCAAGGAAGCCGCCTACAAGGGCTTCGACGCCGCCACGCTGGAGGAGGCCATCGAGACGGTCTATCCGATGAGCCAGAAGATGCGCGACAGCGAGGACTTCATCGAAGGCCCCAAGGCCTTCTCGGAAAAGCGCAAGCCCAACTGGAAGGGCCGGTAAGGCTTTCGCCGCCTAAAACCTCGGCGCGAGCGACAGGTAGATGGCGGCGAAGCCCATGATCGACAGCAGCAGGAAGGTGACCTGGGCGCCGATCAGCCGCGGATAGGTCGCGCCCGGATTGCTGCTGTAGCCCCAGGTGTGCAGCAGCCGGGCGATCACCAGCGCGCCGCCCAGCACGTGGACGATGGGCCGGGGCGCGCCGCCCATCTCCAGCAGATAGAGCAGGATCAGCGCCAGCGGCACGTTTTCGACGAAGTTGGCCTGCACTCGCATGGTGGTGTCGGGCTTCCAGTCCGGCAGCTTCTTGGCGTTGATGCGCGCCCACAGCACCTGGGTGGCGAGCGCCACGGCCAGCAGCCCCATAATCCCGGCGTAGAACAGCGTGATCGGTATGCCCGGCGTGTTCATCCCTGTGTTCCCCTCTTCCTGTCGCGCTCGGCCGCCCACACCTTGTAGTCGATGCGCGGCATGTCGAACGCGTCCCCCGTCTTCACGTACCAGCCGCGGCCGTGCATGCGGCCGATCAGCTGCATGGCCGGCGCGTCCACGTACATCTTGTCGGCGTCGATGAACCGGTCGTCGATGTGCATGTAGACCACCTCGCCGATGACGACGCGGTTGCCGGTGCCAACTTCCATGGTCGCCATGCGCTTGCACTCGAAGCTGACCGGCGATTCCTTGATCCAGGGCGGCTTCACCACCTTGCTCGGCACGGCGGTCAGGCCGCTCTCGGCCATCTCGTCCTCGTAGGCGGGGAAGTCCATGGCGCACAGGTTCATCTGCGGCGCGATGGCCTCGCTCACCAGGCTGACGACGAACTCGCCGCTGTCGCGGATGTTGTCGCCGGTATCCTTGCGCGGCGAATAGTCGGTGACCTCCAGCCCCAGTACCACCAGCGGCGGCTCGGCGCTCACCGCGTTGAAGAAGCTGAACGGGGCGGTGTTGACGATGCCGTCGCGGCTGATCGTGGTCACGAGCGCGATGGGCCGCGGCACGATGGACGACACCATCAGCTTGTAGCGGTCCATGCGCTCCATCTTGCGGAAGTCGAAGTCCATGGCGCTATCCGCGTCCGCCGGCCAGGCTGACCAGCACCAGCGCCAGGCCGCCGATCAGCAGGGTTAGGCCGATGTAGCAGTACTGGTCCAGCCAGAACAGGCCGAACGCCTCGGGCGTACCTTTCGGCGCGGTCGGCTGCGGGCCGCTCTTGAGCTGCCGCGGCAGCCCCTTGACGATGAAGATGCCGCCGCCCAGCCACATGCAGCCCAGGCCGATGATGATGCGCCAGGCGAACCAGTCGATGGTGTCCATGGGATCAGCCGAAGACGCGGTCGTAATGGTCGTTCGGCGTGCGTGCGCCGGTGTTCAGTCCGCCCAGCATGCCGCTTGTCCAGTTGCCGGTGGACGGGATGTTGTGGTTCCAGTCCATGACGTAGTGGCGGCTCTTGATTTTCCATTCGCCGTTGCGCTTCTCGAAATGGTCGAGATAGCGCCCGCCCACCAGCATGTCGGTCAGCACGCCCTCTTCGTTCTTCAGCAGGTGATAGGCCAGGCAATAGGTCTCGCCGGTCGCCTTGTCGCCATCCACCGTGATCCAGTGGTTGCCGATGGTGTGCAGCGTGCGCTCCATCTGGCTGATGCCCTTGACGCAG
>JBKJNE010000137.1:0-4657 GCA_046596015.1 Alphaproteobacteria bacterium | reverse complement strand
TGGATGTTCAGCTTCCAGTCCAGCACGCCGACCAGCGTCTTGGCGACGAAGCCGATGATCAGCGGCCCGCCGGGCGAGCCCACCGTGGCGACCGGGCGCCCCTTGTCGTCGAACACGATGGTGGGCGACATGGAGCTCAGCGGCCGCTTGCCGCCCTGCACCCGGTTCGCGACCGGCCTGCCGCTGTCGTCCTTTGGCGCGAAGCTGAAATCGGTCAGCTCGTTGTTCAGCAGGAAGCCGCGCACCATCATCCGGTCGCCGAAAGCGTCCTCGATGCTCGACGTCATGGCGACGGTGCCGCCCCATCGGTCGACGATGGAAAAGTGGGTGGTCGCCGGAACCTCCGACGGCTCCACGGTCCGGTAGGCCTGTCTGGCGCCGGGCGGCATGCCGGCGGGCGCGTCCTGCATCACCGCGCCCGGCTTGATCAGCGCCCGTCGGCTGGCGATGTAGCCGGGATCGATCAGGCCGGCGACCGGCACGTCGACGAAGTCGGTGTCACCCAGCCAGGTCGCCCGGTCGGCATAGGCCAGCCGCGCCGCCTCGGCGAACAGGTTGACCGCCTCGGCGCTCGCCGGCCTGGTGGCGCCTATGTCGAGACCCTCCAGGATGCCCAGCGTCTGGCCCACGGCGATGCCGCCCGACGACGGCGGACCCATGCCGCAGATCTTCCACACCCGGTAGGGGAGGCACACCGGCTCGCGCAGCTTGGGCCGGTAGGCGGCGATGTCGGCCTCTGACAGCTTGCCCGGATTGACCGGCGCGTTCTGGACCGCCCGGGCGATGTCGGCGGCGATGGGGCGGGTGTAGAACGCCTCTGGATCGGCGGCGACCGTCTCCAGCGTATCGGCCAGCGCCGGGTTCTTCAGCACGGTGCCGGACTGGACCGGCTCGCCTTTCGTGTCGAAGAAATAGGCGGCGGTCTCGGGAAACTTCTTCAGGTGCTTGTCGGTGCTGATCAGGTAGGTGAAGCGCGGCGACACTACGAAACCGTCCCGCGACAGCTTGATCGCCGGCCCGAACAGCTCGGCCCAGGGCAGCTTGCCATGCGCCTTGTGGGCCATGGCCAGCATGCGGATCACCCCGGGCACGCCGACCGACTGGCCGCCGGGCATGGCGTCGCCCTTGGGGCGCGGCTTGCCGTCCTTGTCGAGGAACAGCGTCTCGTCGACGGCGGACGGCGCGGTCTCGCGGCCATCATAGGACAGCAGCGTCTTCGCCCGGTCGTCCCAGTAGAGCAGGAACGCGCCACCGCCGATGCCCGACGACTGCGGCTCGACCAGGGTCATCACCAGCTGCACGGTGATCGCCGCGTCGACCGCGGTGCCGCCGCGCCGCAGGATGTCGAGGCCGGCGTCGGTGGCGTAGGGATTGGCCGAGGCCACCATCTGGGTCTTCGCCATGACCGGCGGCTTGGCGGCGACGGCCTCGGGCGCTTCGGCGAAGGCGGTGAACGGCAGCAGCAGCAGGACGCCGGTCAGCAGCAAGCGGGCGGTCATGATCATCCTTTGATTGATAGTCCTTTGAGTGCCTCGGGGGCAGGCGGTACGGTGGCGGCATGATAAGGCCTGGACCGCGCAATCTCATCACCGATCTGGAGGGGCTGCTGGTCGGCAACGCCGACGACCTCCGGCTGCGCAGCGGCACCACCGTGCTGTTGCCCGAGTGGCCCATGGTCATGGCCGTCGACGTGCGCGGCGGCGCGCCCGGCACCCGCGATACCGAGGCGCTGGCGCCCGACACGCTGATCGAGCGCTTCCACGCCCTGGTGCTCAGCGGCGGTTCGGTGTTCGGGCTGGCGGCGGCCGACGGCGTCACCGGCTGGCTGTCGGCGCGGGGCATCGGGCTGCGGCTCGGCCCGCGCGCCGTGCCCGTGGTGCCCGCCGCCATCCTGTTCGACCTGCGCAACGGCGGCGACAAGGACTGGGGCGAGGCCAATCCCTATGCGGCGCTGGGCCGCGCCGCCTGCGAGGCCGCTTCGCGGGATTTCGTGCTGGGCAATGTGGGGGCCGGCATGGGCGCCAAGGCCGGCTCGCTGAAGGGCGGGCTGGGCAGCGCCTCGGCGTTCGACGGCGACGGACTGCAGGTCGGCGCCATCGTCGGCGCCAACCCGTTCGGCGAGGTGGTGATGCCGGGCGGCACGTTCTGGGCCTGGGCGCTGGAGCTGGACGGCGAATTGGGCGGCCGCACGCCCGGCCCGATCGACGGCCCGCTGCCCGATGGCTTTCCGCCGGGTCCGCCGCCGATCTCCAACACGGTGATCGCCATTGTGGCGACCAACCTGGCGCTCACCAAGGCGCAGGCGAAACGGCTCGCCATGATGGCCCAGGACGGCATTGCCCGGGCGGTACGCCCGGCGCATACGCCGTTCGACGGCGACACGGTGTTCGCGGTGGCGACCGGGACGCTGGGCCGCGAGGTGACGCCGCGGCTGTTGGCCGAAGCCGGCGCCATGGTCGCCGACTGCCTCGCCCGCGCCATGGCCCGCGCCGTGCTTGCGGCCGACCCGCTGGGCGACAAGCCGTCGTGGCGGCAAGTCTACGGTTAGAGCGTCACGGCTGAACCGGACTATCGGGGATAGAGCTTGATCGCCGGCGCCGTGCCGGGGTTCGCCGGCGTGACGAACACGTCGTTGGGGATGTCGAGGCTCTTGAGCATGCCGCGGACCTTGCCGAGCTGGGCGGGCGGCGCGCCGATGGTTTCGACGTCGAAGGCGATGTCCGGATACTGGGCGCGGACCTTGTCGACCACCCCGCGCAGCTTGGTCTCGAACTCCAGGTTCGGGTCCGCGAAGGTCAGGGTCACCAGCGGCTGGCGGCCCTTGAAGCGGTCGCCGCTGTCGCGCGGGCCGCTGGCGAGCGTCGCGACTGGCGGCTTTGGCTTGGGCTTGCGGATGGCGGGCCGTGCCGGCTCGGCCTGGGGCGCGGGTGCCGTGGACGCGCCGGCAAGCGGCGGCGCACGGTCGAGGCGGCCGGCCTGGGCCGCGGTCTTGTCCTGCCAGCGCGTCATGGCGTCGCCGATGTCGCGGTCGAGCGACCCCAGTCCCGCCAGCACCGTGTCGACGCTGCCGCGCAGGGCCTCGAGCTGGCGCTTCGACGCGTCGTCGAGGGTCGCGCGGCCCACCGGCTCCAGATCGGCGACGAGGCCGCCGGCCGCGGCGGCGTCCGCGCCCACGTCATCGCGCAGGTCGCGCAGGGTGCCCACGTCGGCATTGAGCCGCGACAGGTCGGCCTGGGCCTTGCTCCAGTCGTCCGACGATGCCCCCTTGCCGGCGGCGATGTCCGAGTCCAGCAGGCCGGACTGGCTGTTCAGGTCGCGCTCCAGCTGGGCGAAGCGGTTGCGGTGCTGGTCGAACCTGACCCCCAACCCGGTGACCGCGTTCGACACCTTCGCCAGGGCCGCCTGCGCCTCGGAGGGTGTGGCCGGCGGCGCGGGCAGCGGCGGCGTCAGGGTCGACGCCTGCCGGAAGCCCGGCTTCACCTCGGGCGGCACGTCGGCCAAGTTGGGCCACGACCCGCCGCTTTCGCAGCCGGCGAGAACAAGGGTGGCCAGAACCACCAGGCAGCGGCTCATCGGAACGGGCATGACACGGCTGGGGAAAAGTTCATGAACCCGGCGATCTTAGGCATTCGTTCCGGCCCTCACAAGCGTTCCAACCCGTTCCATCGCCGCGTCCTGTCGTTCCTTTGCTAGACGTCGGGCGCGGCACGCACGGTTCAAGGGCAATCGTCCCGGCGGCCAGCGTCGGCGCTTGCAATGCCCGGACGATTTGAGTAGGTTCCGCCGCCTGACGCAGGCGCCCGTAGCTCAGCTGGATAGAGCACCAGACTACGAATCTGGGGGTCGGGAGTTCGAATCTCTCCGGGCGCGCCATTATTTCAATGGCTTAGCCTCCAGCAGAACCCGCCGATCTGGCCTTGTCACACCCACGTCACAACAGGGTGTCATATGGCTACCATTCGCACACGAAACGGCAAGTACCAGGTTCTGATCCGGCGGCAGGGTTCGCCCGATCTGACCAAGACCTTCATCCAGCGCCGCGATGCCGAACTCTGGGCACGGCAGAAGGAAGCGGAAATCGACCGCAGCGAGTATGTCGCGCTCGATCTCCTGAAGGAACCCCTCAGCAAGCTCATCAAGCGATACTTGGAGACGGTGACGCCGCTCAAGAAGAGCGCGGCGACCGAGGCCTACCGGGTCAAGCGCCTCTTGCGCGACCCCATCGCCGAAGTGCCTATCCGACAGCTTGCCCAGTCACACCTGGCCGAGTTCCGAGACCGGCGCCTGGGTGACGGCAGGCGAGCGTGCCACCACGACCTGGTGACGCTGCGCCATATGATAGAAGTGGCGCGCAAGGATTGGGGCTACCCGATCGTCGAAAACCCGCTCACGCGTATCCAGTGGCCGGCGCCGGTAAGGGCGAGAAATCGCCGCCTGCAGCCAGGGGAGTATGAACGCCTCCGCGACGCCAGCGAAAAGAGCTACGTCTGGTACGTGTGGCCCTTCATCAACCTTGCGCTCGAGACCGGAATGAGGCGTGGCGAGCTCCTGGGGCTGCGTTGGGATCAGGTCGACCTCGACCGACGCATTGCGCTGCTCAAGGAGACAAAGAACGGCGATGATCGAGAGGTTCCTCTCAGCCAGGCCGCGGCCGCAT
>JBKJNE010000028.1:0-3867 GCA_046596015.1 Alphaproteobacteria bacterium | reverse complement strand
TCCAGACGCCGCCGCGCCGTTCGAACTGGGCGCCGTAGCGGCGTCTGGAAATACTCCCACCTGATGCTGGTGATGGACTGGAACATGAACAATCCGTCCACCGCCCAGTGGCACCTGCGGTTCGGCGTGCGCGGCGACCGCAAGCCCGCCGACCTGCTCTACAGCGGGCTGTTCCAGTGAGCGCCGCGCTGGAGGCGGCTCTCCGGGAACTGGCCGACAAGCACGAGATCGAGCAGGTGCTCGCCGCCCACGGCCGCGGCATCGACCGGTCGGATAACGCGCTGATGAGCGGCTGCTATCACCCGGGCGCCACCGTGGAATACGGCGTGTTCGCCGGCCCGGCGGCGGATTTCTGCGCCATGGTGACCGGCGCGCCGCTCGACCGCCCGCTCACCACCCACCGCACCTCGAACGTGTGGATCAAGGTGAACGGCGAAAAAGCGGTCGCCGAGAGCTACGGCCTGGGCTACCGCGACGAGGCGGACGACGGCGGCCGCATGCAGCGGCTGATGGGCGGCCGCTACCTGGACCGGCTGGAGCGGCGCGGCGGCGTCTGGAAAATCGTCCACCGCACCTTCGTGCTGGACTGGAACATCAACCTGCCCTGGTCCATGGACACGACAAGCCCGCAATATGCCGGGCTCCTCCTCGGCGCACGACGCGACAACGACCCGACGACCCGCATGCTGGCGGAATGGGTGGCCGGGCACGCCGGAACAACCGCCGCCGCGCCGCCGGCCGAGGGTCGGGCGGCGGCGACCGACCGGGCGGTGTCGAAACAGGCGCTGCACGAGCTCAATACCGCCTATTGCCGCGCCGCCGACCGCGCCGACGACGCGCTGATGCGCAGCCTGTGGCACCCGGACGCCAAGGTGTCCTACGGCGAGTATTCCGGCGGGTTCGAGGGCTTCTGCGAATATTGGGCGGGCGTGCGCGACCATTTCGAGCGCCTCACGCACCTGATCGGCACGGACTATTACGACATCAACGGCGACCGGGCGGTGGGCGAGACCCAGGTGGCGCGCATCGAGGTGCTGCCCCGCAGCACCGGCACCATCGACCGGATGATCGGCGGTCGCTTCCTCGACCGCTTCGAACGGCGCGGCGGCGTCTGGAAGCTCACTGGTCGCGCCTTCGTGCTCGACTGGAACGTCAACCGCCCGACCACCGCCCAGTGGGACAAGGGCGTGTTCGCCAGCCTGACGCTGCGCGGCGCTCGCGCGCCCGACGACCCGGTCTACGCGCTGTGGGCATAGTTTTGGCCGCCAGTCGAATTTCGTATACTGTCACCAAAACCTACCCACCAAAACCTACCCACCAAAACCTACCCACCAAAAACCTACAACCGTTCGATGCGGTCGGCGGGCCCGCCCCTCGTCATGAATCGGGGCGGCTTCTGCTGCCGCAGGCAGGCGGGCGACGCCGGGTCGGCCGGCGCGTCGAGGAACGCGTCGATGGCGGCCTTGGCGCAGGGACTGGCCGGGCTGGGCGAGTGCCCGCGGTTGCGCAGCACGATCCGGTAGGCATGGGTCAGGTGGGCGGCGGCGCGCTCGGCGAAGGCAGGCGGCGTCCTGGTGTCGTAGGCGCCGTTGATCAGCAGCACCGGCACGTCGCTGGTCACCGTCTCGCGGAACGCGGGCGGCGCCTTGCCCACGGGCCAGGCCGCGCAGCTCAGCCGCAGCAGCGTGTCCGGCTCCATGCCCCGCAGCAGCGGGTGGGCGTCGAGCGCCTGCGTCAGCGCCGCATCGGTGTTGTACGGCACCTCCTCGCGGCACAGGGTCGACAGCAGCAGGGCGTTGGCGTCGCTCTGCCAGTAGGCGTCGAACACCAGCTTCGTGGCGATATGCGACAGCAGCGCGGTGCCGCCCTTGGCCGCGTCGTTGATCACCCCCGGCAGGAACGGCACCCAGTCGCCCGAGACCAGCATGTATTCGACGATCTGCAGGTAGAGCGCGTCGGTGAGCGTCACTTTGAGGACCTTCGGCCCGCCCGGCTGCTTCAGCGCCAGCGTGACCGGCGCGGCGCGCAGCCGCTCGACGGCCGTCTCCATGTCCGTGGCCAGGTCCGGGTAGGCGGCGGCGCACCGCGGCTGGGCGGCGCAGTCGGCATACAGCAGGTCCAGCGTGTGCTGCAGGTTGGGCAGCAGGTTGACGATGGTGGGCACGTCGGGCGGACTGAGCGAATCCAGCACCGCCGCGTGCACGCCCTTCGGGTCGCGCCGCATCAGCTCCAGCGCCAGCCGCGTGCCGTAGGAGATCGCGTAGATCGACCAGGACGGCAGCCCTAGCGCCCGCCGCAGCTCGATCAGGTCGGACGCCGTGGTCGCGGTGTCGTAGGCGGCCAGGTCGATGCCCGCCCTGACGAAGCCGGCGCGGCAGCGCTCGACCTCGCGGCGGACTTCCGCCTCCTGGGCGCCGGGCTTTTCCTTCAGCGCGTCGAGCGACAGCATCCAGCCCACGTCGCTCAGCACCGGGCAGCGCAGCTTCGGGTCCGCCAGGCCGCCGACGCCCCGGACATCGACCACCAGATGATCGCGGTCGCGCGCCCATTGGGCCTCGTCGAGGAACTGTATCCAGCTCTTGATCTGGCCGTCGGTCTCGATGCCGGCAGGCTGGCCCGGGCCGCCCATCAGGTGCAGCACCGGCGGCTCGCCCAGCGGCGTCGATGGGCTGCGGAAGATCACCACCGGGAACCGGGTGCTGCGGTTGCTCGCGGTGCCGCGGCTTTCCGGCGCGGTAAAGCGGTAGCACTGCGCGGTGCGCGACTCGGGCTTGGCGAACCAGCAGCGGGCCGCCTCCAGCCGGCTTTCCGGCCGCTGCAGCGCGCGCCACCCGAGAATGCCGGCGTAGGCGGCGGCCACGATCAGCGCCGCGATCAGCACGGTCCGCGGCAGGCTCAATGCTCAGGTCTCGTCACGGAACAGGCCCTTGAGCCCCGGCGCGTCGACCACGTGCACGTCGTGCTGGGCGAACGGGAAGCGGATGCCCGAGGCGTGGAACTTATCCCAGATCTTCAGCCGCACCGCGCTCTGCACGTTGGTGACGCCGTTCTGCGGATCCTCGATCCAGAACCGCAGTTCCAGGATCACGGCGCTGTCGCCGAAGTCGAGCAGCATGCACAGCGGCGCCGGCGTCTCCAGCACCCGCTCGGTCTCCCTGGCGGAGTCGACGCAGAGCTGGCGCGCCAGGTTGATGTCGCTGTCGTAGCTGACCGGCAGCTTCACATGCTGGCGCACCAGCCGGTTGGAATGGGACCAGTTGACCACCGCCTGGGTGATCATGTCCTCGTTGGGGATCAGGTACTCGGTGCCGTCGCGGGTGATCACCGACGTGTAGCGCGTCGCCAGCTTGTTGATCCAGCCATAGGTGCCCTGGATCTCGATGACGTCGCCCGGCTTGATCGACCGGTCCATCAGCAGGATGAAGCCGCTGAACAGATTGGACGTCACCCGCTGCAGGCCGAAGCCGATGGCGACGGCCAGCGCGCCGCCGAAGAACGCGAAGATGGTCAGGTCGAGCCCGGCCGAGCCCAGCCCGACGACGATGGCGATGGCGACCAGCACGAAGCGGGCGATCTTGGTCAGCAGCAGCCGCGCCGACGGCGTGAAGCTCTGGGACCGCGACAGCCGCTGCTCGACGAACTGCGACGCGATCAGCGCCGCCCAGACGAAGATGACCAGCGCCAGCACCGCGATCAGCACGCTGCGCAGCGACAATACCTTGCCCTTGCCCATCGGAATCGCCGCGTGCTCCAGCAGCACCATGGTCTGGTCGAGGATGCCCAGGATGTTGAGCGCCGCCACCGTCCAGGCGACGACGGCGATCAGCCGCGCCATGGCGGGGTTTCGCACCGGCGCCGTCAGCAGCC
>JBKJNE010000210.1:0-2864 GCA_046596015.1 Alphaproteobacteria bacterium | reverse complement strand
GCCCAACAATCCGGCCGTGACCACGCCCACGCCGCAGCCGCGGCCCGGTCTGAACGAGCGCGGCGACTACCGTCGCGACAGCGACCGCCGCGACGGTGACCGCCGCGACAACGGCCGGTCCTCGAACAGGGACCGGACGGCGCCCGCCGCGATCCAGACCCCGCGGACGGCTCCGACGCCGCAGGCAGCGACCGCGCCGACCAGGCCCGCGATGGACAACGACCGGCCGCACCGCGGCACCGGCGCCGAGCGTTCCAGCCGCACGACCATGGAACGCCCGGATCGCCCTGACCGCCAAGGTGCCGGCGAGCGCCGTGAGCGGCCGCGCGAAACACCGGCGCCGCAGCGCGAGGACCGCGAACCGCGCCAGAAGCGGGTGGTGGATCCTGACGAGGAGAATCGTCCCGGCCGTTGAGCGCAGATCGGACGAGACGGAAACAGATGAGGCCCCGGTTCGCCGGGGCCTCGTCGCATGTGGTGGTTAGAAGTGGGAGCCGGGCTTGAGGATGCCGGGCACCTTGACGTCTTCGCCGTCCCTGGTTTCGGCGACACCCTGATCGGCCCGGAACACCTGGGTATAGCGCATCACGCCGCCCGCCTGGCGCCGCACCACATGCCACACCGCCTGGCCCGACATCACAGCGGCGGCCCCCCCTTCGGCGTCCAAGGCCATGGTGATCGCCGGGTTGAAGGCCTGGTCCACATTCAGCACCACGGCATTTCCGGGGTCGATCTCCTCGAGCCGGATGTTGTGCGGAGCGGCGGTCACCTTGGGAAGAGTCAAGGTCCAGGCGCCTTCGTCGCCCGCCTTGACCGTGCCGGCCGGCCGGCCGTCCAGGTAGACGTTGACGTCGTTGCCGGCGCCGGCCCGGCCCCCGAGCACGGTCCGGCCGGCGGCATCGAAATCGGCCAGGTCGAGACCCAGCGCGAGGGTCGGCCTGAGTTGGCCGGGGCGCTGCAGGACGCGGCCAGCCTGTTCGCCCCGGCGCGGCAGCATCACCGCCAGCACGCCGTCCTCCGGTCGCGGCTTCTTCTCGCCCTTGGCGGTCTTGAGGTCCGGCCCGTTGCCGGGCCGTGGCACCGCGACGATGGCAACGCCGGTCGACCGGGTTTCCTGCGCGGCGCCATCCGTGGCGATCAGGCTGAGCACGTGGGCGCCGGGCTGCAGCGCCGTCCCGAGCACGATCTCCCACGCACCGGTGCCGGAGGCGCGGGACTTGCCGATGGAACGCCCTTCGGACATGACGTCGACGAAGCCGCCCGGCGCGGCGCTGCCGGCGATCACGCCCATGCCTTCCCGGCTGAGCCGGATCAGCTCGAATTCCACCGGCGCGGGTGTCGCCTCGCCGTCCGCCGTCACCGGCGCGGACGGCGGCGTAGCGGGCTGCTTCGAGCCAAACAGGGCAAAGCCGATGCCGCCGGCGAGGACCAAGGCGATCAGGATGAGAATGGCACTGTTGCGCACGGGACTGCTTCCGGAAAAGGACGGGTCGGACCCGGCGCCGGGCGGCGCCTGGTGTCGAGTTAGGGCGCCGCCGCGGCGGGATCAAATCTGGCGCACCTTATGCGGCAGCCGCTGGTGCGCCGCAACGGAATCCTCCTATAAGGAACGCATCGCACGGCGCGGCTTCCAGGAACGCCCATGTCCCGTCCCCAATCCATCTGCGTTTTCTGCGGATCGCGCCGCGGCTCGGACCCGGCGCTGGCGAAGGCCGCCGCCGACCTCGGACGCGTCCTGGCCGAGGCCGGCATCACCCTGGTCTATGGCGCGGGCGGCGTCGGCCTGATGGATGTGGTGGCGCAGGCGGCGCTTGACGCGGGCGGCAAGGTCACCGGCGTCATGCCCCGGCACCTGGCGCGCAAGGAACTCCTGAAGGAAGGGCTGACCGAGCTGCACATCGTCGACAGCATGCACGACCGCAAGCGAGTGATGTTCGAGTTGTCGGACGCCTTCGTCGCTCTGCCCGGCGGCATCGGCACCCTGGAGGAGACGGTCGAGATCCTGAGCTGGCGCCAGATCGGCATCCACGACAAGCCCATCGTGCTGCTCAACGCCGGTGGCGCGTGGGACCATTTCGAGGCGCTGATGCGCGACCGGGTCGACGCCGGGTTCTGCGCGCCGTCGGACCTGGAGCTGTACGAGATCGTCGATCGGGTCGACCTGCTGCTGCCGGCGCTGGACGCGGCGCGACCGCCCCGGATTCCCAGCTTCGCCGACTGGACCTGACATGGGGCGGCGCCTGCATTCCAGCCATCCCGAAATAGGCCGGTACCGCGCTTTTCCGGCCTGGACACCAGTGCTATGGTGCCGCGGCTTTTGCGTCCCGTTCACGCGCGCTTAGAAAGGATCAAGAACAATGGCGAAGATCAAAGTCAAGAATCCGGTTGTCGACCTGGACGGCGACGAGATGACGCGGATCATCTGGAGCTTTATCAAGGAGCGCCTGATTCTCCCGTACCTGGACATCGACCTGAAATATTTCGACCTGGGCATGGAGCACCGCGACGCCACCGACGACCAGGTGACGATCGACGCCGCCAACGCCATCAAGCAGTACGGCGTGGGCGTGAAGTGCGCGACCATCACCCCGGACGAGGCGCGCGTCGAGGAATTCAAGCTGAAGAAGATGTGGAAGTCGCCCAACGGCACGATCCGCAACATCCTTGGCGGCGTGATCTTCCGCGAGCCGATCATCTGCAAGAACGTGCCGCGCCTGGTGCCGGGCTGGACCCAGCCGATCATCATCGGCCGCCACGCCTATGGCGATCAGTATCGTGCGACCGATTTCAAATTCCCCGGCGCAGGCACTTTGTCGATCAAGTTCATCGGCAGCGACGGCAATGTCATCGAGCGCGAAGTGTTC
>JBKJNE010000022.1:0-2921 GCA_046596015.1 Alphaproteobacteria bacterium | reverse complement strand
AGTAGCCGGCGCGCTTGGTCTCGACCGTCTTGTCGTAGGTGCCCGAGATGTCGCGGGTATAGAGGTCGTAATTGCGCAGCACTTCCTTCAGGTCGTCATACTTGGTGACCACATAGAAGCCGGTGTTGGGGTCCTTGTAGACCGGCGCCTGCTCGCGCAGCACCTTGTAGGCGTGGTAGGGACATTCCTGGATGTCCTTGTCCAGCAGGTTGACGTCCTCCGGCTTCCTCGCGTCCTCGAAACCCATGCTGCGCTCCCCTTCAGGTCCGGTTCCCGCGACAGTATCAGGCCGCCGGGAAACAGTCACGCCCGCTTGCTCAAAACAGCGCCAGCGCGGCGCGGATCGTCAGCGCCAGCAACACCAGGCTTGAAAGCATGAAGAGTCCGAACCGCAGCAGGATGATGTTGACCGTCGCCTGCACCAGGCTGTGCACCACCCGGAATCCGACATAGTGCCATGCCAGCGCGGCGTTCAGGATGTTGTCCTGCTCCAACAGGCACAGGGCGATCACCACCGCATAGAACAGCGTCGGCTGCTCCAGCAGGTGGTTGTAGTTGTCCGCCTTCCAGCGCACCTCCGGCGGAAGCTGGGCGTTGAACGCCTCCTTGGATTGGTCGGCTTCGAGCGGGACATGGAGCCGCCGGATCGCCGGAATGCGCGTGGCGTAGAGCCAGGCCCACATCACGAA
Organism: Alphaproteobacteria bacterium; assembly: GCA_046596015.1. GTDB lineage: Bacteria > Pseudomonadota > Alphaproteobacteria > SMXS01 > SMXS01 > RI-34. The sequence goes on along the minus strand of JBKJNE010000022.1, from coordinate 2,232 downwards.
GGTCCACAGCACCAGGGTAATCATCGGCGCGAGCAGGTTGGTGTGCATGGTGTGCCTCCGCATTTTCCGACGATGAGGTTAGCGGAATGCGAGATTTTGGCACCGACAATAAACCCACCAACACCGTCATCCCGGCCTGCGCCCATAGGGGTCAACTTGAGGTTCATCACGGCATGGCGGGATGATGCTGGTCACGGTGGGTGTTGCGGTCTGCCCCATGAAGCCAGCCTTTATCCAGATCGCCCCGCTATGCTGTGATGAGCGAAGTTTGTCGGGCTTGGAATTAGGCGCGCGCCAGCTCGATGGTCACCGCCGCGCCGGACAGCTTGTGCTCGGCCCTGAAGCCGCCGGGCACGTCCTCGTCGAAGCGCAGGTCGATGGCCAGGGTCTCGCGGCAGATGTGGTCGCGGTGTTCGGCGAGGGCGCCGGCCACGTTGTCCGGCACGCGCGCGGCGAGGCGGATGCGGTCCGTGACATCGAGCCCGGCGTCCTTGCGGGTCTGCTGCACCAGGCGGACGAAATCGCGTGCCCAGCCTTCCCGCTCCAGGTCGTCATAGACGCGGGTATCGAGCACCACGACGCCGCGGCCGCCGTCGAACGGCTCGGAATCCAGGCCCTCGCCGGTGACGACGCGCAGGGCAAAATCTTCCGGCTCCAGCTCGATGCCGGCGATGGCGATGCGGCCGCCTTCCGTCTTTGTCCAGTCGCCGGAGCGCTGGGCGTTCATCACGTCCTTCATCTTGCCGCCGATGCGCTTGCCGATCTGCGGGTTGACCTTGAGCTGCTGCTCGCCCATCGACGCCGGGTCGGTGGACAGCACGACGGTCTTCACGTTGACCTCGTCGCCGATCAGCGCCAGGTAGTCCGCCAGCGCCCGGGCGTCCGGATGAGCGATCGTCAGGGTCTTCATCGGCAGGCGGGTGCGCAGGCTCTTCGCCTCGCGGATCGACATCACCGCGGTGCAGATCTCGCGCACCTGGTCCATCCGCGTCACCAGCTCGCGCTCGGCGGGCAGGGCGCCCGCGTCGGGCCACGCGCTGAGATGCACCGACGTCTCGCCGGTCAGATTCTTGTAGATGCGCTCGGCGATGAACGGCATCAGCGGCGCCAGCGCGCGGGTGACGTTGGTCAGCGCGGTGTAAAGCGTGTCGTAGGCGTCGCGCTTGTCGCCGTCCTCGGCCTCGCGCCAGAACCGGGCGCGGCTGCGGCGGATGTACCAGTTGTTCAGCGCGTCGATATACAGCGGCACGACCGCGTAGGCGCCGGGCAGGTCGTTGGCGTCGAGCCGTCCCTCGATGTTCTCGACCAGCTCGCGGGTCTTGGCCAGAACGTAGCGGTCCAGTACGCCCTTCTGGTCGGCGCGGACCTTTGCCCGGTAGCCGTCGATGTTGGCGTACAGGGTGAAGAACGAATAGGCGTTCCACAGCGGGATGATCGCCGGGCGCAGCGCCTGGGCGATGCCCGAACCCTCGCGCGGGATCGACAGGTCGCCGCCCGACAGCAGCGGCGACGAGATCATGTACCAGCGCAGCGCGTCGGCGCCGTACTCGTCGAACACCTCCATTGGGTCGGGATAGTTGCGCAGCCGCTTGGACAGCTTCTGCCTGTTCTCGTCCAGCACCACGCCGTGGCACACGGCGGTGCGGAACGGCGCCCGGTCGAACAGCGCCGTCGACAGAACCATCAGCGTGTAGAACCAGCCGCGCGTCTGGGCCACGTACTCGACGATGAAGTCGGCCGGGAAGTTGGCCTCGAACCGCTCCTTGTTCTCGAACGGGTAGTGGAGCTGGGCGAACGGCATGGAGCCGCTGTCGAACCACACGTCGAGCACCTCGGGAACGCGCCGCATCATGGACTGGCCGGTGGGATCGTCCGGGTTCGGGCGCACCAGCTCGTCGATGGCCGGCTTGTGCAGGTCGGTCGGGCGCACGCCGAAGTCGCGCTCGAGCTCGTCCAGGCTGCCGTAGACGTCGATGCGCGGATACGCCGGATCGTCGCTCTGCCATACCGGGATCGGGCAGCCCCAGAACCGGTTGCGGCTGACGTTCCAGTCGCGGGCGTTCTCCAGCCAGTTGCCGAACAGGCCGTCGCGGATGTGCTCCGGATTCCAGGTGATGCCCTTGTTCAGCTCCACCATGCGCTCGCGGATCGCAGTCACCTTGACGTACCAGGCGGTGATCGCCTTGTAGATCAGCGGCGTGTCGGTGCGCCAGCAATGCGGGTAGTTGTGCA
>JBKJNE010000307.1:0-4149 GCA_046596015.1 Alphaproteobacteria bacterium | reverse complement strand
CATGATCAGCAGGACAATCCCGCTCGTCCGGGCGATCTGGCGTGCGATGTAGCCCTCGACGATCCGCATGTCGCGCTATGTGTCGGTTTGGATCATGTGGGTCTGCCGAAGGCGACGACGGCGTTCAGTCCGCCGAAGGCCAAAGAATTGGAGATCGCGAGGTCGATCTCGCGGGCCTGTCCCGCATTCGGCGTATAGTCCAGATCGCACTGCGGGTCCGGTTCGTCCAGATTGATCGTCGGTGGCACGAATGAATGCCGCATGGCCAGGATCGATGCGATGGACTCGACCGCGCCGGCCGCGCCCAGTAGGTGCCCGTGCATGGACTTGGTGGACGAGACCGCCATGGCGTCCGCGGCGGCACCGAAAGCCGCCCGGATGGCCCGGGTCTCCGTCGGGTCGTTGGCCAGCGTTCCGGTTCCGTGGGCGTTGATGTAGACCCGCGACGGATCGGGCAGCGTTTGGCCGGCCATGGCCAGTTCCATGGCGCTCGTGGCGCCTTCCATGGAGGGGTTGAGCATGTCCTTGGCATCCGCGTTCATGCCGAAGCCGACGATTTCGGCATAGATGTCCGCGCCGCGTGCAACGGCGTGTTCATACTCCTCCAGCACCAGGATGCCGGCGCCTTCGCCGATCACCAGGCCGTCGCGGCTCTTGCTGAACGGCGGACACACCCCCGCGCTCATGATGTGCATGGCATTCCATGCCATCAGGCAGCCATAGGTCAGGCAGGCTTCCGCCGCGCCGGCCAGGCCCATGTCGGCCGATCCGGCGCGGATCAGGTCGGTGCAGACGCCGATGGCGTGCGCGCCCGAGGCGCAGGCGCTGGCGATGGCGAAGGCTGGCCCGCGCAGGCCATACCTGATGCTGATCAGGCTGGGGGCCGTGCTGGAGATGGTGCGCAGCACGGTCAGCGGATGGACGCGCTTGCCCCGCCGCAGCATGCCGTAATACGCCTCGTCCTGGGTTTCGTGGCCGCCGATGCCGCTGCCGATGATGGTGGCGATCCGTCTGGCATCCTCGTTGCCGATGCTGAGGCCGGAATCGGCCAGCGCCTCGTCGGCCGCCATCACCGCCATCTGGGTGAACCGGTCCATGCGGGTGACCTCGACGCCCAGGGCTGTGGCGGCGGCCTCGAAGCCGCTGACCTCGGCGACGATGGGCTGGAACGTCTCGCTCCGTTCGTCCCGCGTCCACAGGGCGGTGCAGGTGCCCATACCGCTCGTGCCGCTGCGCAACGCCTCCCAATAGGCGTCCCGGCCGATGCCGATGGCCGACACCACCCCCAGTCCGGTGACGACGACGCGGCGGCTCATGTCAGGCTTTGTCGAGCAGGGCGAGCAGCCTGTCGATCAGGTCGCCCACGGTCTCGGCGCCGGCCAGGGAACCATCGTTCGCGTTGTAGGGAATGTCGGTGGCCAGTTGTTCCTCGAGATCGAACACGACCTCGATCAGGCCATAGGAATCGATGCCGACGTCCTCGATTCTGGAATCGCGCGTAACCGGCGAGGTCGCGTCCGGCGCGTGGTTCCGAATGACCTCTAAAATCTGTTCTTCGGTCGCGTTCACGACCTGCCTCCCGCCGCTGCCATGCCGGAACCGTGCAGACATATGGCTGCGCCCGGACCACCCCTGGTGCCTCTAAAAGATAGTGTCGCCACAGCGCGCTTCATCACTTCGGCAACCTTTTTGTTTTCGCGGCGTTGCGTCGATGACGCATCTCTGCGGCCGCCAGTGGATTATGAGGGAGAAAGGCTCCCTCTCCATGGTGTCTGCCGAGCCGGTCTATATGGTAGCAGCATACGGGCCCATGCTCGTGAAGTAATTGACCGAAACATCTCGCCTCGGCGTTCCCGGCGGGCTTAGGATCGAGGGGGCCAACCTGACCGAGGGTCGATGAACCAGCTCCAGTCCTCCGCCGCGCTCGAAATCCGCGGTCTCGTCAAGCGGTTCGACCGTCCGGCCGTGGACGGGCTCGATCTCAGCATCCGCGCCGGCGAGTTCTACACGCTGCTGGGCCCCAACGGCGCGGGCAAGACCACCAGCCTGCGCATCGTCGCCGGCCTGCTGAGACCCGACGCCGGTTCGGTGTCCATCTTCGGCATCGACGCCCTGGCCAATCCCATCGCCGCCAAGCAGGTCATGGCCTGGCTCTCCGAAGAGCCGATGATCTACGACAAGCTGACGCCGCTCGAATACCTCGAATTCATCGCCGGTCTGTGGGGCGTGGGTGATGCCCTGGCCGAACGCCGAGCTCGCGATCTGCTCGGCTGGCTGGGCCTCGACGCCCATGCCGACGAGCGCTGCGAGGGCTTCTCCAAGGGTATGCGCCAGAAGGTGGCGCTGGCTGGCGCGCTGGTGCACGAACCCCGGCTGCTCATCCTCGACGAACCGCTGACCGGCCTCGACGCCGGCTCGGCGCGCCAGGTCAAGCAGGTGCTCCGTAACCACGTCGCGGCCGGCAGCACCATCGTTATGACCACCCATATCCTGGATGTGGCGGAACGCATGGCTGACCGCATCGGCATCATCGCGCACGGCCGGCTGATCGCCGAAGGCACGCTCGACGAACTGCGCGACCGCGCGGGCAGTGGCGGCGGGAGCCTCGAGGACACGTTCCTGGAGCTTGTGTCGCAAACCGTCGGCCATGCCGCGTCGTGATGCGGTCCGGCTCCACCCTATGGTTCGCCCGCCACGAGATGCGTCTCGCCTGGCGCGAATGGCTCGCCATGATGACGGGCGGCCGCAAGCAGCGGCGCTGGGCGTTCGGCCTGGGACTCGCGGCCTTCGCGGTCCTGGCGCATTGGGTCGCGTGGCTGGTCGTCGGCCGCGGCCCGCCCGCATCCGGCCTATCGGCGGTTGTGGGGCTCACCGGCAGCGGCTTCCTTTTGCTGTCCGTCATAACCTCGCAGGCGATGGAGACGGTGACGCGCGCGTTCTATGCGCGCGCCGATCTCGACCTCATCCTGTCCTCGCCTGCACTGACAGACCGGCTCTTCGCCGTGCGCATCGTGGCCATGGCGATGTCGGTGACGGCCACCGCCACGCTCGTCTCATCGCCCTTGATCAACGTGCTGGCGGTGACCGATGGCTGGCACTGGCTCGCGGCTTACGTGGGCATCGCGCTGATCGGCATGCTGGCGACGGCCGCCGCCGCGGCGCTCGCGGTGCTGCTGTTGCGGACCATCGGACCCCGGCGCACCAGGCTGGTCGCCCAGATCATCGCCGCCATCGTGGGCGCGGGCTTCGTCATCGGCATCCAGATCGTGGCCATCGTCTCCTATGGCGGCGAGCCCGAGAACACTCCGTCGCGCATCGACGCCCTGGCGCGCCATGCGCCGCCGGCCGACAGCGTGGTCTGGTGGCCGGCGCGGGCCATCCTCGAGGGCGATCCGGTCGGCCTCTTCGGCATGCTTGCCGCAGGTGTGCTGGTCCTCTGGATCACCGTCATCCTGCTTGCGCCCCGCTTCGGCCGCCACGCCACTATAGCCGCCGGGACAGCGCCGGGCGCGGTTCACGGGCAGCGCCGCAGGTCGGGATTTCGCGGTGGGTCGCCCTCCAGCACCCTGCGCCGCAAGGAATGGGCGCTGCTGCTGCGCGATCCCTGGCTGTTGTCCCAGAGTCTGATGCAGCTGTTCTATCTGGTGGTGCCGGCCGTGCTGCTCTGGCGCAGCGTGGGCTCGGACCTCGACGCCCGGACGCTACTGGTGCCGATCCTGATCATGACCGCCGGCCAACTGGCCGGCGGCCTTACCTGGGTCGTGGTGTCGGGCGAGGATGCGCCCGACCTGATCGCCAGCTCGCCGGTCTCCGAGCGCGCTGCTGTCCGCGCGAAACTGGAGGCGGTGACAGGCGCGGTCGCGTTGACATTTGCCCCGTTGATCGCCGTGTTCGCGCTGCTGGCACCGTTCGAGGCCTTGGTCGCCGTCGTGGGCGTCGCGATCGCAGCGACATCCTCCGCCATGGTCCAGCTCTGGTTCCGCGCCCAGGCCAGGCGCAGCACCTTCCGCCGCCGCCAACAGTCGTCGCGCATCGCCACCTTTGCCGAGGCGTTCAGTTCCATCAGCTGGGCTTTCGCCGGCGCTATGGCGGCGACCCAGGCTTGGTCCGGCGTGCTGGTGCTTGCCGTAATGGCGATCGGCGTTCTGG